>JAUIKU010000088.1 GCA_030430675.1 Bacteroidia bacterium
GCGGGGTAGTTTTCCACGTCATTGGAGCTGATGGCCACAAAGCCCACGCCCTTGGCCTGGTAGGCTTTGGCCACCCGCACGATTTCGTCGTTCACATGGATGACGTACGGGCAATGGTTGCAGGTGAACATGACGACGGTGGCCCTATCGGTGGCCACATCGGAGAGGGAAACATTTTTTCCGGAAACGGTATCCGGCAAATTGAAGTCCGGGGCGGCCGTGCCGAGCGGGAGCATGTTGGATGGAGTGAGTGCCATTTTTCGAAAGTATTTGAAGGTGCGGGTTTTTGAGTATTTAAGGCTGATGAGTGCAAAGAAACACATTTGGATGAATGTGTTCACGCCTCCCTCAAGTCCTCACAAGTTCAGGTATTGCTTTATTCATTTTGCAGCACGACGAACTCTACCCGGCGGTTTAACTTGCGGGTTTCCTCACTGCGATTGCTGGCTATTGGCTTGGTTCCTCCGTAGCCTTTTCCGGATAGCCGGTTTCTGGCTATCCCATTCCCGACCAGGTACAGAATTACCGTTTCCACCCGGTCTTCGGAAAGTTCAAGGTTCAGTTTGGCACTACCCTGGTTATCGGTATGACCCGAAACGTTAATTTCCATTTCCGGGTATTCATTTAATAAGGCTACTACCTGGTCCAGCTCTTCATAAGATGCACTAAGCAAATTGGTAGTGCTTCTTTCGAACAATACCTGGGGCAATTGAACGGTTACTCCTACCTCTACCGGTATCAGTTCAAAGTTTGTTGCCAGCTGATCTTCCTGACCGGGGGTTACCCGGATACTAGCCTGGTGTCCCATATAACCATCGGCCTTGACCGTCAGATTTAACAGGGAGTCCGATGGAACATTTAAGCTAAAGTTACCGGTGGATACATTAGTAGCTACTGAATTAATCAATTGATTGTCCGCACTGAATATCTCGATCCTGGCAAAAACAGGGTTCTTGGTACTGGCATTCTTAACGCTACCCTCAATGGTAACTGCCGGGTTTTTAACAATCTCATTGATCATTTCCAGGGTTTCATTGCCTGATTGGGGGGGTGTTGTGGGCTCCGGAGATATAATCAATACCGTGTCGGGTTTTGGCATCTCATTCTGGGCCACTCCCAACACCTCCAACGAACCATCTGGCCGGTCACTAGGTCTTATGGGAACTCTTTTGAGATCTCCATACCCATCGCTATTTTGGGTAGACACTAGGTAGGCATAATCGCCGGTAGTGGGAATAAAATAAGAAAGCTCAACACCTTTTGTATTTACTTTCCTGCCCAGGTTTTGGGGTTCACTCCAGTTCCTCCAGGTATCATCCAGTCTTTGGGTAACAAAAATGTCACGTCCCCCGTAACCCTCATGGCCATTGCTGGAAAAGAACAGGGTAACATTATCATCCGCCAACCTGGGAGTGGTTTCCTGAAACCGGGTGTTTACTACCGACCCCAGGTTCTTTGGTTCACTCCAGCTGCCGTTGCCCTGCAAAAAGCTGACATACAAATCTTCCGCTCCATAGGTGGAATACGATTCAATAGACATAATGATGGTCTTTCCATCCTGTGAAATACACATCGACTGCAAGTCGGACTTGTTGCGGAAATAATCTACCGGCATGGCCTGTGGTTTGCTCCAGCCGGATGAAATTTTTCGAGAAAAAGATACTCCTCCCGTTTTTTGCTTGTTGTGTGTTTGCAGGTACATGATATTTCCATCGTTGGAAAACCCGATTACCGCATTCATCTCATCGGTATTGACGGGTGCACCTAAGTTAGACGCTTCCTGATCCACCCCATTCAGGTCTGCTACCCAGATATCGCCGGGGTCTTTCTTACCTCCTACATTGCCGGGATGCTTGGAACGTGTAAAATACATTTTTGAACCGTCCGGACTGATTACCGGATCCAGTTCGTTATATTTAGAATTTATTCTGCTTCCCAGATTTTCCTGTTCATCCTGCGACCATACGGTTTGGAGGCTGCTGATAAAAAAACCAGTTAAGATCAGCGTTTTAAGCAGGTTTATACCACATATCTGTGTTTTCCTCATGATCTGTAAATTAAACAGAATTAGAGATATTTTAAAGAAATTAACTTCCAAGATATCACCGTGATTTGCTGACCCATTCACTGTGTCTCAAATAAAATCTCCAGGGCAGAAGTGCATCCTTACCTGCATAAGCCACGCCAATTCTGGGGCTTTCGACAATTTCGTCTTCAGCAGGTTGCCGGTGGGATTCAATCCAGAGTTCCTGACCATTGACCATGGAACAGGCGTTGTGTTCCAGCGAAATCCCCAGGGCCTGCGACAGCATACCCGGTCCGGCAGAAATTCTATGGTCTTTAGTTGTCAATGACCTGCGGGTTTGCATGACACCTACCCCCTCAACTGGTTCAATGGCCCGTATTAACACAGCTGCTGCCTCTCCCCTCTCCCCGGTGGTAACATTAAGCAGACTATGAATGCCATAGCATAGATAAACATATGCTATTCCACCAGGCTCAAATAGCACCTCAGTCCGTTTAGTGCGGCGGCGATTGTAGGCATGACAGGCTTTTTCACATTCGTGATAGGCCTCTGTCTCAGTAATTATTCCGGAAGTGACGATACCATCAAATCTGGTTACCAACAATTTACCCAGTAGCGCCCTGGCTACATCCACCACCGGACGCACATAAAAATGCTCAGGCAACTTTGTCATTTTGCACTACGTAATTTATTAATAGGATGCCAGTACCCAGATATCATTTAGTAACGGGCTCCTTACTTTTTCTTGATCGCTGAGCTGTTTTGCAGCGCCTGAAGCACAATACCCATACCCACAACCAGCACACATCCGATTAAATTGAGCCACAGGTAGGATAAGCTGATCATCCCCCGGTCGCTGAGGAACCAAAGCAGAATTATAATACCCTCTCCTATTATTGCCGCCAGGAAAACCGCATTCCCCCGGACGTACTTGAATGCGAATGCCAGTACAAATATTCCCAGTATCACTCCGTAAAAAAGAGATCCCAGGATATTTACCGCCTGAATCAAATTATCCAGCAACGAAGAGAACAGCGCAAAAAGAATAGCCAGCAGGCCCCACAGGGCAGTAAATAATTTTGAAGCCAGCAGATAGTGCTGATCGGAGGCTTCCGGCTTGATAATCCGTTTGTAAAAATCAACAATGGAGGTTGAAGCCAGCGCATTTAACTCAGAACTGGTGGAAGACATGGCTGCGGAGAATATCACTGCGATCAGCAACCCTATTAATCCATGCGGCAGGTATTTAGTGACAAAGCCAATAAATATGTAATCCGTGTCTTTGGTCTCTGCCTGTGGATCGTTGGTAGCAATCAGATCCACCACTTGTTGGTGAATTTTCCTGGTTTCATGTTCTAGCAACCGTACCTGATGACCAAGGCCCTCAATCTCCTGTGATTGCCTGTTGTCAATAGCTACCACCAATTGCTCCATCTTCTCTTTCTTCTCCAGGAAAACTGCCTCATGCCGCTGGTCCAACGTATTAAACGCTTCAGCATAAGTGCTGCTCTTGATATTCTCAACTTGCTGCTCGTTAAAAAAAACAGGGGGTAAAACAAATTGGTAAAATACAAATACCATCACACCAACCAGTAAAATGAAAAACTGCATGGGCACCTTAACCAGTCCGTTTAAAAGCAATCCAATTCTACTTTCCGTAACCGATGTGCCTCCGAGATACCGCTGAACCTGGCTTTGATCAGCCCCAAAATAAGAAGCATGCAATACAACCCCGGCAAAAATACCCGACCAAATTGTATAGCGATTGGATGGATCGAAGGAAAAATCGACCACATCCATTTTGCCAAGGTGGCCGGCCAGGGTAAATACTTTGCCCATGGTAACCTGTTCCGGCATCAGGTAAAGCAACATGGCAAATGCAATTACCATACCCACCAAAATCACCGCCATTTGCTGCTTGTGGGTTTGGCTTACCGCTTTAGTACCTCCGGAAACTGTATATATTATGACCAGTACTCCTATGATTAGAATGGTAACATTCAGCGGCAAGTCAATTATGGTTGACAATATAATGGCCGGCGCATATATGGTTATACCGGCCGCCAATCCCCTGGAAATCATAAATAGTGCGGAGGTCAACAGCCTGGTTTTCAGATCAAATCTCGCCTCCAGGTATTCATAAGCGGTAAAAACCTTTAGCTTATGATAAATGGGTACCAGTGTAGCACAAATTAAAACCACCGCTATAGGCATACCGAAGTAAAATTGGATAAATCCCATACCATCGGTATACGCTTGCCCGGGTGTAGACAGAAAGGTAATGGCGCTGGCCTGGGTAGCCATTATCGACAACCCTATAGTTCCCCATTTCATATTATTATCACTCAGCAAATATCCTTCAATGTTGCGGGAACCGCGGGTTTTCCACACCCCGTAAACCACGATGAAAATCAGGGTGGAAGCCAGTACAATCCAGTCTATATAATTCATTTAAAAAGGAATGTTATCCAGCAAAAGATCAATATGAAAAGCGCGTGGCACACCAGTACCACCAGGTACAGGGTTTTCCAGCTCTTAAACAGCGGTGGTTTATCCGGGTTGGGCGCGGAATTAACGGTCATTATTTTTCTTTAAATGTACCATATTACTATTCTAACGGGGAATCTACAAATGTTCAGGTTCACCGCCGGTGAATTATTAAAATCCTGTTATCTCACTCTACGGCTACCAGGGGCCTTTTGTGCTTCCATCTCCTATGAGACCACAGCCATTCCGCCGGACGTTCCGTGATTTGCTTTTCGATCTTCTCAATATAGCGATCCAGGGTGGTATGATCATTTTCCATATAGGGCGGTTCTGAGACTTTTTCAAACCTCATCTGATAATGTCCTCTTTTTATTTTCTTCATGCCTATAAATAACACCGGGTAATTGGTCATCTTGGCAATTCTCTCTGTGCCGGTGAAAAACGCCGTTTCCTGCCCAAAAAACGAACTCCAGTAGATATCAGCATCCGGCAAAGGTGTCTGATCTGCCAGGAACCCGTAAGCACTGGGTACTTTTCTTTGGCTTTTGATGCATCTTAGTGTCTCTTGCATTTCAATAGGCTGACAATTGAACCTGGAACGCATTTTAAATATCAACTCATCAAAATAGCTGTTATTCAACTTTTTGTAAACCGGATGCAAAGGCGCTGAGAGCTCCTGACTACATGCCAGCAACAACCATTCCCAATTGAACTGATGACTGGTAAGCGCCAAAACCGAGGTACCCTGACTAAAGTATGCTTCCATCAACTCGGCACCTCGGACATCCACTCGTTGCTTCAATTCGGATCCGCTGATGGTTATGGCTTTTAAAGTCTCCACAATATAGTCACAAAAATTGCGGTAAAATTGCTTTATATCTGCCGCGATTTCTTTGGACTCTTTGTGGGGAAATGCCCTGGTCATGTTGCTTTTCACCACCTGAAACCGGTATCGAAATACGTAATAGACCAAAACATACAGAAGATTGGATAACCCGTAGAGTACAGGCATGGGCAAATAAGAGATCCAGCGTAGTACCATTAAACCAGCGGCTAGTTATCGGGAGCTCCCTGGCCCAGTGAGATTATGTTGGCGAACAACCTGTATGCTCCGGGAACACCCGCTGGAAGTTCGCGAAACCAGCTCAGACCGGAATAAACATAATGCCCTTTGCCAAACTGTGTTACCAGCAGTCCCCCGTGTTTGGGGGTTTCACCCGGGTCATTGGTAGTAATAATTGCCTGGTAACTGGGGTCCCACTGGCGGGGAAAATAAAGCCCCCGTTCCTGCACCCATCCTTCAAAATCCTCACCGGTAATTTTATTGGGATAGTTCAGTACCTGGTGTTCAGGAAGTAAAAACTCCACCGGTGCGTTCTCTACCGAAACCCTGTCCCTGGACAACTCCAGGGGGAACGGTGCGAAGTCATCAGTTACCAGCCGATGACTGGTATTGTATTGTACTATTAAGGTACCCCCCTGTTCCACATAGGAGAGTAACGATGGCATTTGAAATTTCAGCCGTTCATTGGTATTCAATGCCCTGATCCCCAGGATCACTACATTATAGCCTGACAAGCTAACCGGGGTTATTTCATCGCTGTTCAAAAGCTCTACCGAATAGCCAATCTGACGCAAACTGTTGGGGATGTCATCTCCGGCACCCATGATATAGCCGATATTCTGTCCTCCTGCAACAATATTCAGTTTCACCACTTTGGCGGCGGCCTCCGGAAAAAGTACCTGATGGGGAATATGATCGTACTCAATGCTAACCCGTTCCAAACTGTATTCTTTGGATCCAATGACTGCAACCGCTTTGACTTTTCCCTCTCCCGACTGCCTGGGAGGAGTAAGGGTAAATGTCAGCTTTTGCTCCTCCCCTTTTTGATCAATTGTAAAGGGTATTGACTCGGGAGTAACTCCCCATCCGTCGGGAACCTGTATTTTAAGTTCACCTTCTACCTGGTTTATACCGCTTTTTAAAGACACCTCCAACTTTCTGGGGGCTTCATCGGCAAATACCTGAACCTTGTCACCAAAATTGATGGTGACCGGTGGAACGATCGCCAGAGGTTGCCGTACTTCACCCTTAACCGGGTCACTACTCTTATGTATCAAAGGCACCTGGTAAGTCAATAAACGACCGGAAATTTCAAGTTCAAACGGGATGCTGATGGCTGGTGCATTTTCGGGTTTTCCAATCATCTGCTGATCAGAAACCTCAAACATCCCCAAACTCCCGGTGGACTTCAACCAATAAGGCTGTGAAAACGGCTGGTTATCAGGCACTTTAATAGTCAGCTCTTTGGTAAATCTTAAATTATTCTGAAGTTCCTCACCCTTTAGTGGGAATTCCGGATCCTTTATGCCAATTGCCTTTAATCGAACCGCATGAGGTGAGCGATTTGTTGCTTCCAACCTGATGACAATTTCTTCACCCGGAGTGGCTGAAGTCTCCGTGGTGGACGCCTCCAGGTAGAGTCCCATGGAAGCGGCGATGATCTGATCCAGTTGGCGCAGTTTGACTGCTTTCCAGTAGGGGTCCTCCAGGTATTGCAGCTTATCTCTGGCATCCATCAGGATGGGCAAAATATCGAACGGGCGTTCCGGATTAAACTCCTGGTAAGCCTTACTAAAAAGTTCTGAAAGCACTTCCCCCCCACTAATTTCATCCCATTGCTTTAACGGTGCTTTGAAAACATCCATTGGCAGTTTCTCTCCCTTAACGTACTCCAGGTATTCAATCTCACTACCGCGGGTTCCCGCAGTTCCGAATCCCTGGCTTTTATGCATACTTCTGCTCCGGGCTGATATTTCCGAATAAGATTGGCCCAGCAGGTAGTTATATGCGCCAACGTCAATGGCAATCTTGTCCTCCGGATCAAAATTCTCCTGTCCCCTATAGAACCACCAGGAAGCATTGAACAACAACGATCTGGCTTGCCAGGGCTTTACATATTGCAATTGTTCGGGAAAACGGTTTGGATCCGCAGCGGCATCGAAAGCCTCTTCCGCCAAGATTGCTGAGGCAGTATGATGCCCATGGCCTCCCCGGCCATCAGTGGGGAACCTGGTAATAATGATGTCCGGTTGGAAATTGCGAATCACCCACACCACATCCGAAAGCACCTGTTGTTTATCCCAGACTTTAAAAGTTTCTTCTGGGTTTTTGGAATATCCAAAGTCATTAGCCCTGGTAAAAAACTGTTGCCCGCCGTCAACTCCACGAGCCTGTAGCAGTTCCTGGGTACGAATTACACCCAACAATTCACGAATTTCGGGGCCAATAAGGTTTTGGCCTCCATCACCGCGGGTAACACTCAGATAAGCTGTATTGAGTAACGCATCATTGGACATGTAGGCTATTAGCCTGGTATTTTCATCATCCGGATGTGCAGCCACATACAACACAGATCCCAGGGTATTGAGCTTTTTCAGGCTGAGTTCAATTTCCGATGCATTTGGTTGAGCTAACTGGCCCAGCAATGGCTGACTTACAGTTACCAGTAGAAAACAAAGGAGCTTAGTAAGTTTTTCTATCATATAATTGTTAACGACATAGGTATTTACACGGTAATGCCGGGTTTTGGTTGGATCCATACCCTGCAAATAAACGCAAAATCCAATAATTCTGATAGTTACCAGTACCCAACCATTACAATTGGCATAAATCTTGTACCTGTGTTACCCAAACATTGATTTCTGTTATGAAAGCATTTACTACTCCTGTTTTAGCGACACTGATATTGTTTGCAAGCTCCTGTTCTCCGGATATGGTACCTTTTACCGCTGATATTGAATACGAAACCGGGTTGAGCAAGGATCAGCTTAAAAATGTACAATTTTATGTTTCAGGGCCTATTGTACTCTACCGGGAATTGAACCAGAATATTACCGAAATTACCCGCGGTGAAATCAAAATGAAAAACGACCGCCAGGTAGAACAAATTGTAATACCGCCGAATACACCGGGAGTGGTAGTCAGCGGCAATGCCGAACGATTGGGGGTAAGTTTTGAGAAAGGCACAGACCGATACCTGGTTTTTGGGAAAAACTCCCGTCAGGCCAATGCCTATACCTTGCTGGCTAAAGACTGGAATGGAAACGAAGGTTCCATAGAATACGACGGAAAAGAATATAAGGTAAATACTGCCAGCGCATCCACCTATCTGGTAGTGGACATGAAGCGATTTAAAGGGCTGAAGGTGAATTCAAGAACCGCCAAAGGGCGCACCGTGGGCAAACTGTAACGTATTATTGAGCAGCAATCTGTTGCCGGTCAATCAGCGCGCCATCTTCATTAATCAACCTTCTGGACGTGCGAAATTTTTTATTCCAAAACGGCTCTTCCAGACTGGATATGGTAACTCCCTTGGAACTGGATGCATGTAAAAACCTGTTCTGGGAAAGGTAAATACCAATGTGTTGTTTGTTGGAAAAGAATACACCCGTCTTAAAAACCACCAGGTCCCCGGGCTTCATCTCTTCCCTGGGCACTTCCAAACCCATCTTCCGCTGTTCCCTGACCCTCCTTGGCAGTTCCATGTCAAAGACTTGCTTATACATGATTTGAATAAAAGCCGAGCAGTCAACGCCTTCCCTGGTGGTGCCCCCAAACTTGTACGGAGTACCCATCCAATCACCTGCGGTGCTAATTATTCTCTGTTCAATATCCGGTTTTTTCTGCACCTCCGAGTGGGAACAGGACAAATGAAAGACTAAAAGGCAAGATGCTAGTATTCCGAAAGCTGTTTTTCGGATGGCGAGGTAAGCATAGGTTGGCAAAACCCGGCTCATTTCGAATTAGTTATTACCTATTTATCCGGGACAAGGTGTCCCGAATCATCAGAATTAATTTAACAAAAACGAAATTAAATGTAAAGCTAATTCTACTACTAGGAGGTAATACTTTTGCAGATGAAATCAGGAATTATGCCAGTGGCAGCAACCAGGCTATCCACGGAAGACTCAACGGTGTTGCCAGTTAGCACCAGCGCAGTATCCAGTCCAAACTTATTTCCCCCCAGTATATCGGTATGCAGGGTATCTCCTACCATTAAAATTTCACTTTTACTGAATTGGCCTTCTTTTAGCAACTGGTTATAGGCAAACATGAACATCTGGGAATCCGGTTTGCCGAAGTGAATAAATTTTCTATTTAAAATATTTTCTACCAACTTGGCAATACCTCCGGTGCCCACCGCCACATCCCGGGGAGAAACAGGATATAGTTTGTCCGAATTGGCCACCACCACCGGTATATTTTTCATTCGCAGCAGATTGATGGTTTTGTTGATATCAATATTCCAGTCAAATCCTTCATCATCCAGAAATACAAACGCCGCCACATCATCGCAATTTTCCAGGTCGATAGCCCCGATAGGTATTGAGTCGCGATCGATATGCAATATGTACTCTGCAGCGTTTTCAGTACCCAGGTAGCCTATTTTTCCTTTGATCCGTTTGTCTTCCAGAAACAATCTCGCCAGGGTTCCGGAAGTAATGATCTCACCGGTAGTTAAACCGCTCAATCCCAATGACTTAAATAGTTCTACCTGTTGTTGTCGGCTTCTGCTGGCATCATTGGTAAGTATCTTAACAACAATCCCCCGATCTCGCAGGTACTCGATGGTCTCCGGAACACCGCCAATAAGACCCTTGTGGTTTTTTAATACGCCATAAGAGTCCAGAAATACCACTTTGTAGTTCTCTACCAATGATATAAAGTCAATGCGCTGCATGGATTGAGTTTGAGTGTGAGTGTGAGTGTGAGTGCGGGTGTGGCATAGATATCAGCTAAATATTTAGTTCATGCAAAAGCAAATCTACCGGAAAACTGGCTACAGAGGGCAGGTATGACTCATAAGCTTCCATTTGAAGTTTTGTGGCGAAAATTTCGTGAAAGAAATACCGCCCGTCTTTTATAACATAATTTAAGATAAAAAATCGATATGCCTCGGGTAGAAACCTGATCTCTGTTTCCGTCAGGGGATAAACTGCGTGATAGCTCTTTAGAAATAAAATAAAACGGTCTTCCCAAAGTGTACTGATGTTGTAACTGAAAACGGTCTTATCCCCGGCATTGGAGACCACCCGGCTGAAGAAATAAAAATCCAGTATACGGCTGCTTACCCGGAACCAGTCGTAATCCCACCGGGAAAACAGCTGAAGATCTTCTGTTACAGAAAAATTACCAATATTCCAGTCCAGGAATACCGGCACTTGATTCAACGAAGCTACTTTTAGTTTATCACATGCCGACAAAAATTCCTGACAGTGTTTTTTAATCTTTTCCAGATGCCCCCTGTGTTCAAACTTACCCACATCAGTTTCAATAATCTGTAGCAAGTGCTCAATATCAATCCTTAGTGTTTTGGAAGAAGAAGGCAGGGTGTTCCTGATCGAGGAACAAGCCCGGTGAAAATGTGCAAACTGTTTGCCCAGATTTACGATATGATTTTCATCCAATCGACGGGGCAACCGGTTTCTTATCTCGATCGGCCGATAGAAAACCACCCACGCATCCAGCACACTATCCTGATGCCGGTAGATATAAAGATTGTTGCCCTTCATCAATGACCTGGACAACAGGTTTTCGTAAGGAGCAGGAAGGTTGTTGGCCAGGCTGTTGATAATGGTGTGATCTTCAACAAAATGTTCGTAATGACCGAAATAGGAAAGTTTGGCAATCACCGGCTGATGCCCGTCCAGGTCAATGCGATAAACATGGTTGGTAGAGACATTGGCACTGATGTCGCTTACACTATGGATGGCCCTGCTCGGATCATAATCTTTCCAGGCATCCTTTACAATCCTGATAAAATCGGGAGAAGACATTCTATTTAATTATGAATTGTGAATTACGAACTACGAATTACGAATTACGGGGGCTAAAGTAACTCAATTGTGTAACATTCTGCAACAGGCAGCAGTGGGGGCAGTGGGGACAGTTGGCAGTGGGTAGTGGGCAGTGGGCAGCAGTGGGGGCAGTTGGCAATGAGCAGTGGGCAGTGGAAATTTTATTGGAATCCTAGCCACCCGGGACTGCAAACTCCAAACTACACACTACAAACTACAAACTACAACTACGGTGCGTTGAACCAAAGGGAGGACTTAATTCCGTAGCTATTCACCAGCTTGCGATTTTCATAACCGGCATCCCCAATTCCTTTTTGAAAGAACAGACCCAGTTGCCATCGAAGTCTCTGATCCAGGTAAATTTCAGTACCTAACCCCAGGTTGACGGTAGTGGTATAGTACTGACCTCCTACTTCTTGTTTGGAACCTACAAATGAGACGAATTCATCGTCAGGTGGCTCCAATTTTACAGAATATTTGTAGTCAAACTCTTGCTTTCGGGTCCATTGTGGGGTCAGGCCGGCACTTACATACCATCTTTTATTGTGATCGAGCGGGGCAAATCGCTTGAGATTCAAAGGCACCTTTATTAGCAAAGCATCGGATTCCAACGTGCTCAATTCTCCCAGCTGATCATTGTAACCAGGATAATCCTGGAAGAAAGAATCCGGTAGCTCATTGATCTCATCCTCACTGATCTTATAGGCTCTGGCCCCGAAATGAATCCCTGTTTCTAAACGCCATGCCGGAGAAAACAATACTTCTGTCATAAAACCCGCTCCGCCATTGCGTTCGCCTTCGCCCACGTCAAAATTACTCTTGTGATAAACTCCCTCCACCCCGAATTGAAAGTCCACACCACTATGGTTATGTTTCTCCAGTGCCCAGAGCATTCTGTCGGATATTTTCTTTTTCTCCGCCTTGCGCCTGGTCTGTGGCTGTTGGTAGGTAGCCACCTCCGATAAATATTTAGGAGATCTGATGGCAGCGGATTGCGAATTATTGTCCATGCTCAAATTAGTGACCGGAATAACCGGCACACTATTTACCAGCAGCATCAAATTACCATCATTATCCTTTAGTAATAGGTTATTCTCAGCCAGAAATTCTTGCAGTTCTTGTGACAACTGTTCATCACCATCCAGCAATTCTTTACGTCTGACAAGAACATCTGATGGATCATAACCTCCCTTAAAAGTCGGCTGTCCGGAACTTGCTTTAGTCCCCTCTTCACTAACATTATTACCTGACGGGACCAGCAAATTTCGGTAAACATAAACCGTATCGACCTGGATCTTATCTGGCTTATTCATGGATAATGACTGTTCCTCACCAGCTTGCTGAAGTTGGTTATTTTCGGATTCAAGGCGACCGATTTCCTGGTTTAATGCCTGGTACCTGCCTTCACTGAAATACCAAACGATTCCGAAATTCATCAGGGTAAACAGTGCCAGGGCCCCCACAACATATCCCGTTTTACCAAGGCTGAATCCGGAAGCTCTTTGGGGGGTATTAATCATAAGCCTCCTGAAGTCCGATAATGCATGCGCATCATGGCCGGTATCTGTAAAAGCCTCTGCTTTCTGCTTAATTATATCGTCAAACCTCTTGTCATCCATGGCCCAATATGCTTGAGTTTTTCATAGTAAGCAGTTGTCTTTTCAGTTTACTGCGGGCAATAGCCAGGTTGGACTTGGATGTCCCTACACTGATGCCCAGCTTTCCCGCTATCTCCCGGTGATTAAACCCTTCAATTACGAAAAGATTGAAGACCACCCGGTATGAAGGCGGCAAATGCTGAATTAAAGCAATAATCTCTTTCTCAGAGATCTTACTTACCGCATCCTCGGTGATATACTCGTGTTTGGCGTACGAAATATCCACATTGCGATAGTGCTTCTGGTTTTTGCGGTAGTAATCAATTGAGGCATTTATTAGAATCCTTCTTAACCAGGACTTAAAGGATGTGTCGTCCCTATACTTATCCAATTTTGAAAACATCTTTACAAAACCATCATTGACTATTTCCACTGCCTCTTCCCGGTCCTTTGAATACCTGAGACAAATGCTCATAGCATAATTGTAAAACATTAAGTACAGCTCCTCCTGGTGTTCTCTGTACCCTTTCCTACATAGGGTAATCAGTGAATTTAAGTGTTTAGAGTCAGCTGACACTGCAATCTGTTTGGTTATACTAAGGCAATCATTGGTCCAGAACGCCGTAAAGTTTGAAAGGGTTGGTTGGTATTTAAATTATTTTTTTTCACGAGTAATTAACCAACCGGTTTTAACCTGGCAGCGTTGGGGCTGGTAAAGAAAGTGAAACAACAATTCTATAATTGAATTTACTAAATATTTCACTCTTAGGGAATTACCATATTTAGCTGACCACTAAGATCATAAATCAATTATGTCAGGAGAAGATCACACGAATTATCAACGGCCGTTATTTTGGGCAATTATATTACTGGGACTGGTCCTGTTCGTAAAATGTGAACCTGCTTTAACCACGCCTGAAACCGACACCGCCAATACCGCATCCAAATACAAAACCAGTAATGTTGTAATAGTAGTGATCGATGGACCCAGGTTCCGGGAAACTTGGGGTGATCCCAGCAAACGACATATTCCCTTTTTTGCCAATGAACTGGCGGCGGTGGGAATACATCACAACAGGTTTTACAATTGTGGAGCCACCTATACCACCTCCGGTCATGCCGCTATTACCACCGGATCTTACCAGTGGATGGCCAACGACGGATCAGAGATCCCCTATTACCCTTCAATTTTTCAGTTATGGCTGAAAGAATCCAGGATGAGCTCAAGCAAGGCCCTGGTTGTAACCAGCAAACAAAAATTAGGAGTATTGGCGGATTGCGTTTCCCCTGCCTTAAGGGGCAAATTCAACCCTATGGTAGCAGTAGCTGACAGAGAGGACCGGGAAACCCTGAGCACTGCCCTGGAGCTGATGAAACAATTTCAACCTAGAATAACTCTGATACACTTCCGGGGGCCTGACTTGTATGGACATGCCAATGAATGGTCCAGTTACCTGCAAAGTATTGAGGAAACAGATAATTACAGCTACCAGATCTGGCGTTTTCTCCAGCAGGACCCTTTTTACAAAGACGTTACCACTATGATGGTAACGAATGACCACGGACGTCACAACAACAATGTAAGGGATGGTTTTGTCAGCCACGGTGATTTTTGTGAAGGTTGCATGCACATTAATTTCTTCGCCACAGGTCCTGACTTTCATTCAAACCTGGTAATAAATAAACCACGTCAATCGGTTGATATTGCTCCCACCATAGCTGAACTAATGGGCTTTAAGCATCAAACATTCACGGGATCTGTTATGTGGGAATTAATTAAATAAGATGGCATGAAACTCACTCTGACAATACTGATCACCCTTGCATTCTATCTGGAGACAATTGCCCAGGAAGTGGTAAAGAACGGCGTGGTGGGGTTCTCGGGCAACGTTACCATAATCGACTACTCTTTTCGGGGTTACATTGAACCCTATATGGCATGGGGTACTCAATCAAAGCAAATATTGGTGGCACCTACTATCCTGATAGCTTCCAATTTGGGCTATCAATCACCACAAACACCCCGGCTTACCGGGGCCAGAGTCGGATATCGCTTTTGGCCAGGCACTCTTGATAAAAAGTGGGAGTTTTACCTTTCAGCTGATCTCAGACTACAAAGGTTAGGGGATCGGTGGAACGCCAACCTGTATAATGAAAACTTGTCTGACTACCAGGAATACCAGGTTAAGACAGTAGAGTTATTAATTGAAAACTACCTGGGCTATGGCTTGACGTATAAAATCAATAAACAACTAAGTGTCAGCCAGGGAGTAGGCCTGGGCTGGTATGGATCGAATTTACAGGTTAAAACCTCCGACCAGGGCAGGAATTTATCGGATGTGGTAGATTACCGAGGTTATGACAATATTGGCTTCATCTGGAATGTCAGCCTGGGCATTAACTATAAACTACCTTACAATAAATAAATGTAACCAACTTTAGTACTTACCCCTGAACCGATTAATACGCTGTTTAATCAGCGGTAAGTCTTTTTTAATATCACCACAGGGAAAAAACAGATCCATCACCTCGATACGCTTACTGGGGTAATCCAGACCCACCGGTTGAATGGGAACTCCTGCACTAACTGCTATGTGATAGAATCCAGTTCTCCAGTTATTTACCCTGGTCCGTGTACCTTCAGGCGCCAGCGCTATTACAAAAGAATCTTTAGCCTGAAAAATTTGTGATACCCGCTCCACCATGGATTGCCTTTGCTGACGGTCTACCGGGTACCCTCCCAGGGCTTTGAATAACCAGCCAAGTGGAGGCCTGAACAGTTCCTTTTTGCCCAGATAACTAATTTTACGGGCCATTACCCCCCGAGCCAGCACACCCAGTAAGAAGTCCCAGTTACTGGTATGCGGGGCCACAATTATAATGTACTTTTTTAAATCCGGTAATCGGCCGATCACCTTCCACCCGAACAAACTGAGGATAGTTTTGCAAAGTTGCCTGGCCATCCCACAATTTACCAAATCATGTATTTATACTTATACATGAATACCATAAATGAACAAAAAGTGAAGTTAATTAAGCGGAAGCTTTACCCCACCAGCCAATACCACCTGGTCCAGATCACCCAGTGTCACTCTGACTTCTCCAAATAAGGCAATAGAACCCAGCAAAAACTCCATACCGCCCCCCAAATTAAATCCAATGTCGGTTTCACTGTAGTCATCGCACAAAGATCCCAAAGCACCTTCACATTTCACCGAAGTCCTGGCAATGTTCAAACCACCCAGTACATAGGGAACAAGGTCGGGGTTTCTTATCTCAATCAGGTAGTTGGCATTAAAATTTACATCAAACCAGTTGTGTTCAATACCAAAATCTTCGTCACCGAAAAAATACATAAAGTCCGTACCAAGCAGAAATTTTGGAGTTAAGGCGTAATCCCCTCTCACTCCAATACCAAAAGACTCGATCTCAGTACCAATCCCCAGTTGGGCCCCCAACCTGAAAGTACCGGATTCATGCTGGGAAAGCAGCGTAGTTTGACTGGTCAATACCAGCATTAACGCCATTAAACAGCAGATGTAGCTATTCTTAGCTATCATTTTGAATTGAATGTTCTTCTCCATTTCAACTACAAATGTGTGTAGTTATCGGTTAGAATTCAATAACCTTTCTCATCTAACTCAATGAGAAAGGTTATTGTTTAGAGAATACAAAGCTGTCTCAGGGAAGTCAGGAAGACAGTTCGTGAGAACCTAGTTCAAAGGAAATTTAACACCACCAGCAATTACCAGTTGATCCGCAGAACTGATGGCATACCTGAGTTCACCAAATATGATAATGGTTCCAACAATAAAATCTGCACCACCCCCTAAATTTAGTCCTATTTCGGTGCTGCTGCTATCACCAAAGTCACCAAAGCCATCGTAACTGGCAGACACAATAGCGAAATTAAGACCGGCAAGAGCATAAGGGATAATATCAGGGTTACCGGTGTCAAACAGGTAGTTTCCATTGAGGTTAATATCAAACCAGTTGAGATCAATTGAACCTTCACTCTTTCCAAAAAAATAGGTCAGATCCGGAGCCAGTAGTATTTGTTCGGTAATGGCATAGTCGAATCGACCCTGAATACCCAATGATTCGATTTCAGTCCCGAATGCCAGGCCACCTCCAGCCCTCATAGCCCCCTTTTCAGTTTGTGCCAGAAGATTTTGAGATAATCCAACAGTCATTCCCACTGCCAGAATTGCTGCTATTATAAATGTCTTTTTCATTAGTTATGAGTTTGTTTTTAAGATGCTAAACATGCCCGACAAATTAGTTATTCTACAGTTATTATAAAAATAAAGGACAATTATTTCTTAGCATAAGTCAAATTAACCGCCACATATTTTAACGCACACCTTGCTGAGGATATTTTCCCGTAACTTCCCGGTAAAAATCGAGTATGGTCTTCTGGTCTTTTTCAATATCATCCCCGGGATAGATCACCGGCCCAATTCCTGCATGCTTCTTTTTGTAGTCCAGATAGCCCAGGATTATAGGCACATTGGCCCTTTTGGCTACATGGTAAAAGCCCGTTTTCCATTTTGGAACGTACTTGCGTGTACCTTCAGGGGTTATCATAATGACCAATTCATCACGCTCTTCAAAAAGTTGGACCATAGCATCTACCATGCTGTTTTTCTTGGTTAATCCTGCTACTTTCTTCTGGCGGTCGATAGGAATCACCCCGAAAAATTTCAGGACCAGGTTCATGGGAAAGAACATGGCTTCTTTCTTAATGGTAGTCTTGACAGGAATTCCCAACAGGAAAAAAGCAGCCCGGGCATAAAAAAAATCCCAGTTGCTGGTATGAGGAGCAGCAATCATCACCGATTTAGGAGTATTGGCGGGATATTCTCCTACCTTCTTCCAACCGGTAATCCAAAAGCACAACTGAGCAAGTAACTTCAATAGCGGAAATTTTAAACCGCCAAAAATAACAATTATTTGATAATGTTATCAATCAATTCGCTATCAGCAACATGCGCGGGGGTGACGCTCAATCGCGGCTCAGATATCTGTGCACTGTTTATGGCATATACTGCCCCCTGATTACGGGCCCAGCTACGTCGTGCCAAACCATTGGTGACATCGTAAAAGAGCATTTCAACGGCATTGGTTTCGGCAATCTGCGTACCGTCAAGTAACAGTCCAAACCCGCCGTTGATCACTTCACCCCAGCCCACGCCGCCGCCATTGTGCAACGATACCCAGGTAGCACCCCGGAAAGAATCTCCAATAACATTGTGCACCGCCATATCAGCAGTGAATTGTGATCCGTCATTGATATTACTGGTTTCCCGATAGGGACTGTCTGTGCCGGACACGTCGTGATGGTCCCTACCCAGGATTACCGGACCAATTCGACCTTCCCCAATCGCTTTGTTGAAGGCCCTGGCAATTTCCATACGACCTTCTACATCGGCGTATAGTATCCTGGCTTGTGAGCCAACCACCAGGTTGTTCTCATCGGCCTTCTCTATCCACCGGAGATTGTCGGTGATTTGTTGTCTGACCTGTTCTACTCCCTGGCCCAGTTGCTTTCTTAATACCTCCGCTGCTAATTGGTCGGTTAGCTTTAAATCCTCGGGTCTTCCGGAAGCGCATACCCAGCGAAAAGGTCCAAAGCCATAGTCGAAGCAGATGGGCCCCATGATATCCTGCACGTAGGAAGGATATAGAAACTGCCCCGACTCATTGGCAACCGGGGCCCCCGCCCTGCTGGCTTCCAGCAAAAATGCATTCCCGTAATCAAAGAAGTACATGCCCCGGGCAGCCAAAACATTGATGGCTTTTACCTGTCTATGAAGACTACTTTGTACTTGTTTTTTAAAAGCTGCAGGGTCATTAACCATCATTTGGTTGGCATCTTCATATGACATTCCTACAGGATAGTAACCTCCGGCCCATGGATTATGCAATGAGGTCTGATCCGAACCCAGTTCCACCGGAATATCCCGGGCAGCCAGCGCCTCCCAAACATCCACCACATTACCCAACCAGGCCAGCGATACCGTTTCTCGCTTTTCTTTGGCCTGCATAATCCGGTCCAATAGATGATCCATATCACTTATCAGTTCATCCACCCATCCCTGCTGGAATCGTTTCCTGGCAGCATGTTCGTTAACCTCGGCAATCACCGAAATACA
>JAUIKU010000089.1 GCA_030430675.1 Bacteroidia bacterium
TATAATCTTAAGCGGTTGCTATCTTTAATATTTCCATAATGTCAATGAACTCTTCGGCCCCTTAAGGACCTTCGCTATCCAGACTCCCGTTGAGCCCGACCCCCCCTTTTAACTCAGAAGCGGATGCAAAACTAAACCCTTTTTCTTTACTACACAATCTTATTTATGAATAAATTATCGAAAGGTTAAGAAAAATTAAAACGGCACCTTTACATCCTCTAAATCACCTTTGGATCAGGTGGATTTCTATTGCTTATTCCCTGGGCTTTTTGTATAGCGGAACTGTGCTGCATGGCTCACCATACATGATCGAACTGGCCACAGTTTGTAGCAATTGCGTAGCTTCGACATAGGCAAATTCCGGTATTGGTGCATTGCCACATCCTTTGATAATCACTTTGGCATCCCGGTAAATCTCAAGATCCATTTCGGACAGCGCTTTCTGAAACAGACTCATTTCAAGTGCTTTCAGGTCCCCAAACACCAAATGGTTAACATAAGGTTTCAATTGCACCGCTAAAAGCATATACGCCCAAGTGGGCACGATAGCATCAACGCCACAGACTATGGCCACATTGTGCCCCGAATAGGCAGACCACTGGTGTGATTTGATAAAATCCCGAAACTCCTTTTCTTTCAGAATAATCCCCTGGTGTAACTGATCTTTGATATCCCATAACAGCCTGGGACCCGGATGATAAAGTTTCTCCAAATCAAAGGTAACCAACGAACTTTTAGCCACCCTATTTACTATGGGACCTTCTGATAGTTTGTTTTTCATTTGACTAATCCAATTTTATTCCTTGGGGTAGTGGTTCGATATTCTTTCAGGTAAAAGGGCTCAAAATACGCCAGGTCTTCAACTTCCCCCCTTTGAAGTTTTTCAACTGCCAGATACCCCACAGTGGTGGCATTAGGTACAATGTCTTTTACAAACATACTATTTGAACCTTTCAAAATCTCTCTGCACTTGGCTGAGCCATTACCGAAGAACAGCACCTTACCATTGTCCAGCCAACGGTCGAATCTGCCGGTTTCAACTACTACTGCCTCCGTAGTGGCTTCCTCCTTAAACGATTTGTTCATTACGGTACAATACACCTCCATTCTCCTGGCATCTATCATCGGACACAAATAATCTACATTATGCAGTGTTTCTTTCATTTGGTATGCCATGGCCACCAGTGTGTTAACACCAATCAGCGGGATGTCCAACGAATAGCACATTCCCTTTGCCGTGGCGGTACCAATCCTCAAACCTGTATACGATCCGGGACCTTTTGAAATGGCCACCGCCTTTAAATCGCTCATGGCAACCTGACAGTTATTCAATAGTTGCTCAATCATTACGATCAAATGAGAGGAATGAGATTTCTCCAGCATCAATGTCTGATGGCCCAACAACTTACCTTTACGGTGCAACGCCACCGAACATACATTGGTAGCCGTCTCGATACTGATTATTTCCGACATCTTGTAAAGTTAGCCAAATCCCCACCAAACCGGATAAAAAAAGCCATCCACTGAGGATGGCCCTGTTAATTTACCGGATGGAACTAAGTCAGCTGCCTTGCAATACCTCACCATAACGAGCACCATCGTTTAGTACCTCAACTGCTGACCGTATGGTCTCATCGGAACTGAACGAGGTCTCTACCACTCCTTTTCTCAAATAGTACCTGCTACTTATTTCCTCCTCAAGGATTTGCTTGATGTCCGACTTGAACTTCTGCAGATCTGTCTCCTTGTTATGTTGAACTTTCATTTTCAACGACTGGATCTGCTCATCAATATCCTCAAAATATTTTTCTTTTTTAGCCATTTTGATAAGATCATCGATGCTGTTTTCTACCCTGGTAGTGTAGTCGTAATCTTTATCTTTTAGCCATGTAACAAACTGCTGATATTCATCATCGGTGAGTTGAAACTCCCTGGAAGCGGCTATGGTAGGGTGTGTGTAATAGTACTCCGTAGCGTAATCAAATATCAGCCCCTTGTTAACAAGACTAACCGCAATTGGTGCCAGGTATTCGAGATCGACCGTTACATCCGGGTCTACTCCTCCACCATCGTACACCGTTCTTCCATTCCTGGTCTTAAAGGCAACCTTTAAGGTGTCCGGTACCTTACCCACACTGCCGTCGTCATTGCGATGGCTGTAATCTATTGCCTGGATGCAGCGTCCACTGGGTATATAGTATTTGGCGGTAGTTACCTTAAGTTGAGAATTGTATGTCAATGGCCTCGTGGCTTGTACCAGCCCCTTGCCAAAGGTCTTCTGCCCTACCAGTACCCCCCGGTCATAATCCTGAACCACTCCTGCCACGATCTCAGAAGCAGAGGCACTGCTACTGCTGGTGAGTATGGCCAAAGGCATTTCCGTGTCTACCGCGGGATTTAATGCTTTATAAGTCTTATTCCAGTCGGTCATTTTACCTTTGGTACTTACTACTTCGGATCCTTTGGGAATGAAAATATTGGATACATTTACGGCCTCATTTAAAAGTCCTCCCGGATTACCTCGCAGGTCCAGGATCAATTTGTTGGCTCCTTGTTCCTTCAGTTCCACCAAAGCGTTTTTCACCTCTTTGCCGGCATTAGTAGTAAAATCAGAAAGCTTGATGTAGCCAATGTCATCCTCCACCATGCCGTAGTATTGAACGTTGTCAATGGTGATTTTCTCCCTGGTCATTTCCACTTGTATCAGTTCCGGGGCTCCATAACGTTTTACCGCTATATTTAGTTTGCTGTTGGCCTGCCCTCTCAACAGTTTGCTTATATCGGTGTAGGCCTTTTCTTTTACATCAATACCATCAACCGAAATTATTTCATCTCCTATCCTCAAACCTGAGTCATGGGCAGGGAACCCTTCATAAGGCATGATGATCATATTTTTGCCATTGCGGGTTCCAATCAAGGCTCCGATACCTCCGTACTGACCGGTGGTCATGGTCCGGTAATCTTCAATATCGTCTTCCGGAATATAGTTCGTATATGGATCCAAAGACTCCAGCATGGCATTGATCCCTGTTTTGATCAACTGGTTGGGGTCCACTTCGTCCACATAGTAAGTATTCACTTCTTTATAGAGGGTGGCAAAAATATCGAGGTTTTTGGTGATCTCGAAGTATTTGTCAGCAGGGGTATTGAATGCCACAACCGCCCCCAGCAACAACACAGAAGCAACCAATAAGCCAAATTTGTTCTTTAGTTTTCCCATAACTATGTTAAGTACCTATTACCTTGTTTAAACGCAGCAAAGACTGTTTTAGTTTCTCCTCTATCAGATGATAGTTATGCAACTCTTTACCAATATAAATATAACCAATTAACAGGTAAAAATCCTCCGGTTGTCTGATTAACTGCCGGTTTAACCGGTAAGCCTCTCGTATCCGCCGTTTGAGCAAATTGCGATCAACCGCCCGTTTAAACCTGCCCTTGGGAACCGTCACTAGCATCTGATTGGGCAAAGCGTGGTCCAATCGCTCTTTTTTCAAATAAACAAGCTTTAGCGGGTAGACCACTAAATGTTGCCCCTTGGAAAAGAGCGTTGCAATACTGGACTTGTTATGGAGTCTTTCTGACTTGGGAAACTTATTCAATCTGGCCCATTTTAACTTTAAAAGTAATACTTTTTAAGCCCCGGGCAATTGAGTGGTGGTGGATTACTTCAGATGGGTGCGTTCGTCAGAAACGGTCAACTTTTTTCTGCCCTTAGCACGACGGTTGGAAATTACCGCCCTGCCACTGGCGGAAGCCATACGAGCCCTGAATCCATGCTTGTTCTTTCTTTTCCTGTTGGATGGCTGAAATGTCCTTTTCATCTGTATTAATTAGTATTAATTAGGCCCGCAAAGATAACCAGCATTTTCAAATAATAAAACAAGTTCGGAGAAATACCCATACCACACATCGATTTTGGGGAATTATCGGCTTTAACTGTATTTTGCAGACCATGGAGTATACCATTTCGTTCCAAAACCCCCTGGATCATTTTGTAGACATCCGTTTAACATGCCCGTCGCAGGACAGGCGTTCCGTAGACTTTTTGCTTCCGGCCTGGAGACCCGGCAGGTATGAGCTGGCCAATTATGCCCAAAATATCAGAAATTTTAAATCTGAAGATGCACAGGGTCAACCGCTAAGTTCAAATAAGGTTTCAAGGAACAAATGGCGGGTGTTTCCCAAAGCCAATAGCCGGACACTTGTGATATCGTACCGGTATTATGCCTATCAGCCAGATGCCGGTGGCAGTTTGCTGGACGATCGACAGCTTTACCTAAACTTTATCAACTGTCTGCTTTATGTCGAAGAAAGACTCCACCTTCCTTGTTCGGTTAATCTAAAAATTGCCAAGAATTTCCGGATAGCCTGTGGGCTTCCAGGCAGCAAAAAATTCAGGTTGGAGGCAAAGGATTACTATCAACTGGTGGACAGCCCATTACTGGCCTCACCTCACCTGAAGCACTGGAAGTTCCGGCAAAGTGGAATACAGGTAAACCTGTGGTTTATGGGATCGCATCGATTGACTAAAAGCAAAGTGCTAAAAGACTTCAAAGCTTTTATTCGCACTCAGGTGGATACCATGGGAAGCTTTCCCGAAGAAGATTTTCACTTTCTGCTCCAAGTTCCCCCTAATAAGATCTATCACGGTGTTGAACATGCCAATAGTACCGTCATTGCTCTGGGCCCAGGCACAGAATTACATAAATCCCGATACATCGACTTTCTGGGGGTTAGTTCTCATGAATTCTTCCATTGCTGGAATGTGATCAAAATCCGTCCCAGGGAGTTACTTCCCTATGATTTTCAAAGAGAGGTTTATTTCGATACCGGCTTCATAGCTGAAGGGATAACCACTTACTATGGAGACCTGTTCCTGGTGCGAAGCAAAGTATTTGACCTGAAACAATATTTCCGTGAACTCAATACGCTATTCAAGAGGCATTTTGAGAATGAGGGCAGGCATTACGCTAGCCTGGTAGATTCGTCAAGAGACTTGTGGGTGGATGGTTATACACAGGGTGCTCCCGGTAGAAAAGTATCCATTTATACCAAAGGTGCACTGATATCTCTCATGCTGGATCTCACAATACGAAAATGCACTTTTAATAAAGGTTCATTAGATGATGTGATGAGGCTACTATGGGAGAATTTCGGGAAAAAGTCCCAGGGGTATTCGCTGACGGACTTTGAGAAGCTTTGTGAACGGGTGGCGGGCCAGTCGCTTGGATCATTTTTCCGGAATTTTGTTTACGGTACGGATCCACTGGAGAAAGAACTCGATTACCTGTTGAGTTATGTGGGCTGCCAACTCCGAAAAGTACCCTCCAAACAGTTGTCCAAAAAGATATTCGGATTTAGGACCACAAAGCAGGAGCAAGAATTAAAAGTGCTGCAAGTTGCCCCCGGATCACCCGCTTACGGCAAGCTGAGCATAGGTGATGTTATAGTGGCTGTTAACGGAAAGAAACCCAAACACAAGCTGAACCAACTTATTGATTCAGCTTACTCTCTTCGGCTCGACATCCGACGACAGGGACGCAAAGTCAGTTGTACCTTACCCAGGGCCAAGGATCGATATTTCAGCCAGTTTCGTATTGAAAAGCTCGACCGCGTAACAGCTGCGCAAAAAGCCAGTTTTAAAAAATGGCTGGGAGCATCATTTGGTTGAGCTGTCTCAACAGTCTGACTGTTGTGACGGATCTAAGGGCCTTTAAATAATTCATCCGGATATGGCACTTCTGTTAGCCTCATATTGACAAACTCCTTATCATTTCTTGGCTCAGTGGGAAGGCTATTTTCATAATTGAACCAGGTCAACTTAGCAGGCAATTTAAGTCCTTCTATATCGTTCCATTCCGAATAGCGTATCCAGTGAACGTCATCTGATGGCTCTCCGCTGAAATAAGTGACCGTATATCCCAGCCAAACCATCTGGTGGCTCTCAGGGTGGTAATAGATATAATATTCATCCTTGGGGCTGGTACCGACATCTGCTTTATATGAAATTCCCACACCAGGGTAGGTCACTCCGTCGAAATCCAGGGGCTCCACCTCGGAATAGTTGATCCCATTATCAGCCAGTACAAAAGGCATGGCCAGAAAGTAAAAGTTTAGGTTATGGTAGAATTCCGGGTTTCCCTTAAAAGTGGTATCAGCGTCCAACCATACTTCTTCGCCATCGTAACCCATGATGAAGTTTTTCCCCTCAATGCGATCTCTGCGGTCCGTTAGCTGAACATAGTTGATTTCGTTCTCCCCTTCTGTGGCCACTTCAAAATAAAGGCCCTTCATATGGCTCCACCGTTCCAATCCACCGTGTGCCCTCCAAATATTTTGCATTGCTTCCGGATAGTTTTGGGGTCGGGTAGAATTGTCTCCTGACTCTTGATGTGGTTCCGATGAATTACAGGAAAAGCATAAAACCAATCCCAGAGCAGTTGCAGCCAACCTGCAAAGTATTCCCTGGCTAGTCCAGTTTAAATACATCATCAGTAACTCCGGTATTCAACTCAATACTAACCACTTCCGCCTCCATTTTTTGTGGGCCCATGCTAATGATGGCTTTATATGGAAATTTAACTCCGTCAACCTCACGATAATCCTCGTATTCCACCGACTGGGTAAAGCTACCCTGAGGAGTCTCCAATGTGGTGCTTTCTTTCAATTTTAGGCCTGACTCTTTGGAGTAATATGCGTAGGATTTTTTACCACTTGGCTGGGCAATTTCCACTACATAACTCTCCTCATCTCCCACTTTTTCCAATCCCGTAAGCGTAAGTTCTACACCCAGTTCCCCATAAGCCAACTCCGGAATTATCCTCGATTCAACCAATGACTCCTGTATTCTCTTATCATCCAAGGGTTTGGACTGTCCCTGGACGACCTCTACTCCTTCGGTACCGTTAAAAACCTGCTTTTGGAATTCCATATCACCGGCAGCAACTGTTTCGAATGACATATTTGGGGCTTTTCTGATGCTGGTAATCTGCAGGTCTAACCCTTGCATATTGGTTGTCATTACCTGCTTGATGTCCTGGATATTCCTGAGGCTTTCGGCTCCACCAAGCGCTTCCAGATATTTTTCAATTACCTGTCCAACTTCGATCTCACCTGAAAGGTCTGCCGCGGTAGTGGGCGTATATGGTTCTCCGTAAATATCATAGTACTGAACCGGACCGAATTGTTTTAAGCCTTCCGCCACTTCTGAGGCCTTACCCACCACCAGAATATAGGCATTGTCTGGCTTAATGTATTTCTGAGCCATTTCCATTACATCCGATACCGTTACCTCCTGTATTCTCTTCAAATAGTTGCTGTAATAATCCTCAGGCAGATCGTACCTGTCTACATTAATGGCAAAGTTGGCGATAGTTGAGGGGCTTTCCAGCGAACGGGCAAAACTCCCGGTGATGTAATTCTTTATTGATTGCAGTAATTCCTCATCTACCGGTTCCTCTCTGATTCTTCGCAACTCATTCATGAACTCTACTACCGCGCTGTCGGTAACTTCGTTTCTAACATCTGCGCTGGCGTTGAAGGATCCTATCAGGCGGTCACTGGAAAGCGATGAGCCGGCACCATAAGTATAACCATGAGTTTCCCGCAGGTTTTGCATCAGGTAGGAACTAAATCCACCCCCCAGAATCGTATTCATTACCCGACCCTTTAGCACATCCGGATCCCCTGTTTTCAGTTCTACCGGATAGGTTATATTAATGGTCGACTGAACCGATTGCGGGCGGTCAACCAGTGCCACCCTGGTGGATTCCGGAGCAGTGGTTTTATCGTATTCATGCTCCGGTACATCTCCTTTTTCCCACTGCCCAAAATATTTATCAACCAATTGATAGGCCTGATCCTTATCTATATCACCTACAATAGCCAGATAACCGATGTTTGGTTTGAAATAAGTCTCGTAGAATGCTTTGCAAGCTTCAATATCGATTCTTGAAACGGTTTCTTCGGTGATCAATTCACCATAGGGATGGTCCTTACCATACCTCAATACACCGCGAACATTACTGGCAATAGCACCTGGATCGTCTTTATTCGCCTGTAGCCCGGAAATTGTTTCCGTTTTAATTTTATCCAGTTCTTCCTGGGGAAATGAAGGGTTTAAAGTGACATCAGCCATAAGTTCCAGCAACCTGTCCATGTGCTTGGTTAGCGAAGATCCGTATACCCCTGAGGCTGAAGTAGACAAGCTGGCACCGATAAAATCCACTTCCTGATCGATTTGGGACTTGGACCTGGTAGTGGTCCCTCTTGATAAAAGCTGTCCGGCGGTAGAAATATAACCGGCATTGTCACCTTCATATATTGCATCCAGGTCAAGAACCAGGGAAAAGGCCACCCTGGGAAGCTTGTGGTTTTCGACCACAAAGACTTTCAGTCCATTATCCATGGTAAAGGCTTCGGCAGTTCCCAACTGGATAACCGGTGCAGGTCCTGGTTCGGGTGGATGACTGCGGTCCAGTGAGCCGGTTGTCGGTTGCCCGGTTGACTGATCGGCTGGTGTTAATACCTCTTCCGCAACATCTTTTTGGTCGGCGTCATCTACCCGAGAAGTAGTCTTGGTGGTAGCACATGAAAACAGTACCAACCCTATTAGCAGTTGTATTGTTAAAATCTTCATAGCCTTAGCGTTCATTTTCAATGTCGGTTGTTTCTGGTTGTTGCTGAGCTGATTTGGGCAGATAGTACAACACCACCCGGTTTTCCCTGGTGAAATATTTATTCGCTACCCGCTGGATGTCTTCCCTGGTCACGTCAAGATATCTCTCAATCTCCGTGTTGATCAGGTTAGCATCTCCGTAGTACATGTGATAGTTCGCCAGGCTCTCGGCAATACCGGCTACCCTGCTGTTGGCACTGATAAAATCATTTTCGATCTGATTGCGGAGCTTTTGAAACTCCTCTTCCGATATCAGCTCACTTTTTACCTTCTCATACTCTGCATCCATTGCCGCCTCCAACTCTTCGGGACTGACCCCGGTATTGGCAATCCCAAATGCAATGGTCACTCCCGGATCCTCCAGATCCAGTGGGAAGGCACCAACAAAAAGCGCTTTCTGCTGCTCATCCTTAACTGATTTACTCAATCTGGAACTTTCTCCCTGCGACAGCAGCTGTGCCAACATACTGACTGCGTAGAAATCCTCGGTCCCCTGGGCTGGCACGTGGTATGACTGGATTACCGCCGGTAATTGAATGTTATCGTACACCACATCGCGTATTTCGGCGGTCTGCGGGGGTTCAACCACGGTAGGTTTGGGAATTTCATGTCCTCCCCTGGGAATTTCGGCAAAATACTTTTCCACCAATGCTTTTGCTTCTTCAATATCCAGGTCTCCCGCCAATGACAACACGGCATTTTCCGGAACATAAAATGTCTTATAGAACTCCATAAACTCCTGATCTTTGGCAGCATTGAGATGATCCATGGAACCGATCACCGGCCAGCGGTACGGGTGGACCTGATATGATCTTTTCATGGTCTCTTCCAAAACACTGCCATACGGTGTATTGTCCACTCTTAATCGCCGTTCCTCTTTTACTACTTCTCTTTGTGTTTCAATTCCAATGGAATCAATTTTTGCATGTAGAAGACGCTCCGACTCCAAATACAATCCCAGTGCCAATTGATTGGAGGGCAGCACTTCGTAATAGTAGGTGCGGTCGTACCAGGTGTTGGCATTCATGGCCCCACCGGCGCTGGTTACCAGTTTATCGAATTGGCCGCGGTCGATATTCTCAGATCCTTCGAACAACAGGTGCTCAAAGAAATGGGCAAATCCCGTTCTTTGCGGATCTTCATTCTTGGAACCCACGTGATACATAATGCTTACCGCCACAATGGGTGTGGAATTGTCCTGATGTAATATCACATGCAGCCCGTTGTCGAGCTCGTACTCCACGAAATCGATATCCGGACTTTGGCCGAATAGTGTAACCAGTGGGAGAAAGCAGGCTACCAGCATTAGAGACAGAACTTTCATAGGGTGATTTTTTAATGAGTCAGACTAAGATAAACCCTTTTATCATTTACCGCTGCTTAATTTACATCAGCGGCGATGCTTTTTTTAATGGTTTCCGAATAAATGATTTAATACCTCCTTCACCTGGTGCCACTGAAGGCGGGGCCCAAACTGAGCAACTACCCTGGAGGAAGCCAGACTGGCGATTTTCCCCGCTTGTGCATAGCTATGACCATGAGTAATGCCATAAAGAAAAGCTCCGGCAAACATATCACCGGCTCCATTCGTATCCACTGCTGTCACTGTATAGGGCTCAATATCGACAAAAGTATCGCCATCAAAGATCATCGCACCATTTTTACCCTGGGTAATTACAAACGTCTTTGCGATCTTTTTTAAGCTTTCTCTGGCATCTCCAAGCTGACTGGTCTGGGTGTAGGTCATGGCTTCATCCTCGTTACAGAATAAAAGATCCACACCCGCTCCGATTACTTCATCCAGCCCCTCCTTAAAAAATTTTACCATATTGGGATCGGAGAATGTCAGGGCGGTTTTAACCCCACTGGCATCCGCTATGTTTTTAGCCGCAACCATGCTTTTCTGGCTTACCGGTGTGGCTACCAAATAACCTTCCACATACAGCCAGTCGGATTGCTTTAAGGCCTCCGGAATTAGCTCCTTTTCAGAGAACCGGGAGGTGATCCCCAGGAAAGTATTCATGGTTCTGTCCGCATCATCAGTGATCATCACCAGGCAACGTCCGGTTAACCCGGGCTCCCTGGAGGTGTCTGTGAGGTTTGATGCCACACCTGCTGCCACCAGGTCATCGATGTAAAAATCACCCCAGTGGTCGTTGGCCACTTTACAGGAGTAGAAGCAGTTGGCGCCAAACTGGCTGGCGGCGATCATGGTATTTGCGGCCGACCCTCCACTTTGTTTTTTAACCATATGCTTATCTAATGCCCCTACCAGTTCCACTTGCCGTGCTTCATCTACCAGGGTCATCATGCCCTTATCAATGTGATGCCTGGATAGAAACCCCTCGTCCACCTGGTATTCTATATCTACCAATGCGTTGCCTATCCCATAAATGTGATACTTCATATAATTATTTGATAAGTACTATATAAATGGATGACGCTTAAATTCCTTATCCTCATCAAAAAGCTTCCGGTAGGTAACATGGGTCTTGGCTATGTGTCCCCCTACCTGCTCTGCAACCCGCAACATTTTGGGATTAAAATCTCCGATCCAATTCATCTCAAAGTCTTCATAGCGGTGATAGTCATCCTGGACCATTTGTCTGGCCGCCATGATCAAAGCGCCCTCCACGCCTTTGCCCTGATGTGCCGGAACAATTCCGAAAACCAAACCAAACATCTTATGGCAGGTCTTGCGCCATTTATGCCATACAAATTTCAACTTTCCCAATAAGTCCAGTTGGCCATTAACATATTTAAATATCTGGTTGACTTCCGGTAGCATGATGAAAAAGGCGATAGGCTGTTCCTGGTAATATCCAAACCATACGATCTTCTCATCGATTATAGGTTTGAGCTGGGTTATAATGGCTTTGGCCTGAATCTTTGTCATATCAGGCACTCCATGACCACCCCAAGCCTGGTTGTAGATGATCCTGAAATCATCGGTATACTTTTCAATTTCCTTCAGTCGCATGTGGCGGAAGGAATAGCCGGTATCCTGGTGCAGTTTTTCTGCTTTTCTGGCCAATTTGGGTGACAACGGATCTCTGGTCTTTCTGGCGTAAGTATACTGTTGAAAGTACACCTTGAATCCATATGCTTCAAATAAATCCCGGTAGTAAGGAAAGTTATAATGCTGAAGATAATTGGGCTCAATATCGTAGCCATCTACCAATAATCCCCACCACTTGTCCCTGTCTCCAAAGTTAATGGGGCCATCCATGGCTTCCAGTCCCCGCTGCTGCAGCCAATGCTTACAGGCATCAAAAAGCATAAACGCCACTTTTTGATCGTTAACACATTCGAAAAAACCCATACCGCCGGTGGGTTGATCATTTCCTTTGTTCTTGCTCTTTTCATTGACAAAGGCAGCAACCCGCCCCACGGTCTTCCCTTTTTCATCTTTTACAATCCAGCGTTCCAATTCCCCTTTTCGAAAGGTTTTATTGGTTTTCGGTTCAAATACATTCTCTATATCCTTATCCAGTGGTCTGATCCAGTACTTGTTGTTTTTATAGAGACTTATGGGAAGCTTTAAAAACTCCTGGCGGGTTTCGGGGGTATTGACAGGTATTAGTTGCAATGGCTCTTCTTTGAAGGCACCAAATTAAATGACTTCTAAGAAACAAAAAAACTACTAGCCCGCCATTCTGTTCTTGATCCAGCCCTGGGTCTCGTGCAATCCACATTCGGTTTTATCGATATCGATCCAACGACCGGCTCTTCCCGATCCCTTTTTGGTACAATGCGTACAACCCACGGAATCATATCCCCGATGTAAGAGTTCATGGGTGGGCAATTCAAACAACTGGCGGTAAAGGTTAAGATCTTCTTTGGTCATATCTATCAGCGGATGAAACTTCATCATGCCTTCCTTCTGCTGAAACAGGTCCAGGTTCTTTCGGTGGATGTTTTGAAAGCCCAGCAACCCCGAAACCCATACCTGATAATTGGGCTTAATTTTATCCAGTGGTTCTATCTTATTAATAAAGCAGCAAAGGTCCTGATTGAACCGCCAGGTCTGATTTTCTCGAGTGAATCTGTTCTTCTTGGGTTCAGCCTTTACTTCAGCCACGGTAAGGCCCAGTTGTGCTACCAGCTGGTCCCGATAGGCCAGGGTTTCCTTGAAATGATAAGAGGTATCAATGAAATGTACCGGATGACCCGGCTTAACCTTGCTTAACAGGTGCAACAATACCATGGAAGTGGTGCCGAATGATGAGGTTACCAGGATCTTATCCTGAGGATATTCCCTGAACAACCTTTCCAGCCTTTCCTGAAACGATAGTGTTTGATAACTTTCACTTAGTTCCTTTGTATTCATCTCTTTAACTTATTTACTCTTCAGCTACTAACTGAGAGGTATATTCATTCAATTTTTTCACTTTATATTGGAAATCACCCTTTAGTCTGTCCCTGATAGCACGTAGATTGTGCAACAGTTCGTCAGTTTCTTCCGGCAGTTCTTCCTCTAACACTTGCCGGAAACGCTTGGCAAATGTGGGTGACTGACCGTTGGTAGATATCCCAATTTTTAATTGCCCTTTTTTTACAACACTGCCCAAATAAAAATCACATAGATCCGGCGTATCGGCTACATTCACCATCACATTCCTTTCCTTGGCCAACAACCTGATCTCATGGTTTAACTGTCGATTTTCCGTTGCCAGTAGCGCTACATTGATACCTTCCAAATCTCGCTCTTCAAATGCACGCTCCTGCAGCTCCAGGTTGGTATGTAACTTTTGCAGATCTTTTATTTTGTGATCTATGGAAGTAGCCACCAACCTAATAGGTGCCTTTGGACTATTCCGAAGCAATGCCTGCAGTTTTTCCAAGCCCACGTTGCCACCTCCCACGATAAGGGTATTCAACTGTTCCATTTTAAGAAACACGGGAAATAGATCATTGCCTGTTGTTCCGATGCTCATTATACTGTCAGGTATTTCTGGCGCAAATTTTCTGCCTGCTGATAAAACTTTGGATCGGGGCCCACAGCTTCTCCCATCACGATCAATGCCGGAGTTTCGTACCTTGCTCTGCTCACCTTCTGCTCTATGTTCTTTATACTACCCATGAGCACTTTTCCATCCTGCCAGGAGCCCCTGTAAATGACCGCCACCGGCAGTTCGTCTTTATTGGCCCTCTTAAAAATGTTGACAATCTGTTTTATTCGCTTCAGCCCCATTAACACCACTACCGTGGCATTGGTTTGTGAAGCCAGTTTCAAATCACTGGACAGCTCGCCGTTGCTGGTAACTGCGGTAATTACCCAGAAGCTCTCATTTATCCCCCTCCTGGTTAGCGACATCCCGTAGTATCCCGGCAGGTTTATACTACTAATCCCCGGTATTACGGCGGTTTCAATGCCGAATGTCCCGGCATAATCCAGCTCTTCTTTTCCCCTGCCAAAGATAAACGGATCACCACCCTTAAGCCTTACCACATGCCCTCTGTTTAAAGCGTGTTCAACGATCATTTCATTGATCTTTTCCTGCTGAAAACTATGCACACCAGCACGTTTGCCCACGAAAACTTTCAGGGTATCATCGTTACAATGGTGCAATAAATCAGGGTGAACCAGGGCATCATAGAGTACCACATCGGCACTGGCCAATGCCTTTATCCCCTTCATGCTTATCAGCTCCGGGTCGCCAGGGCCGGCGCCTACCAATGTTAATCTGGGCTTCATCAGGCTTTGTAATAACTGTTGACCACCATCTTTTCCGCTTCACTGAGAGCGGCACCCCGGAACGACTTGACCTTTTTCAAAAAACTACCGGCTCTTTCCAGGTAATCCGTGGCAAACGCTTCTGCCGGAGGTTGGCTGTTAAATTCCAACACATAGGATTCAAAATTGTCTGTTACTGCCAGTTTACCCTTCTGAATAAAATGCTCATCAAAATCCCTGATGATCCCGATATGCGTATTACATCGAATATCATCGGAAAGTAACATGGCTTTTGCTCCTACCACCAATGCGGTGTAAGCATTGTAAATAGCTTCTTTCCATAATTGCTGTGAATGCGCCTCCTGGGCAAACTCCAGCTTTTCCTGGGCATCTGCAATAATAGTTCCTATCATATCATAGCTTATACCGGCACACTCGCCCACTCCAATCTCGGGCACAAATTTCTCCGAATGCCCCCAGTCCACATACTCAAAATCTTCAACCGCGCTCAAATCTGCTAAAGGCTTGAGCAGATCGTAGAAATAGTGTTTTCCCTGGCTGCTTACGTAATCATTGAAATAAGCACCTTCAGCGGCGTTGTTTAAATAATCATCCAGTAAAAACCTCAAGGCCTGGGGGATTCTTTTGGTTGGAAGTTTTATGACCTTTTCTGCTATAAATCCTTTGCCATTTACATCCACACCCCCTCCTAAGACCACTTGCAACGCCGGGATAACCAGCGGACCACGCTTGATAGAGCTGCCGTGAAAGCCAATACTGGCGGCCATATGCTGGCCACAGGAATTCATACAACCACTTATCTTGATCTTGATATCCGACTCGGTAAGAAGATGAGGATATTCCTCGCGGATCAACTTTTCCAATTGCTGCGCAGCGCCCGTGCTGTTGGTGACGCCCAAATTACAGGTATCTGTTCCCGGGCAGGCAGTAATATCGGCAATGGTGTCGAAGCCGGTATCTGCCAGTCCCAGTTGTTTCAGATCATGGTACAGGTGTGTAAGATTTTCCGGTCTCACATATCTCAGAACAAATCCCTGATTTACAGTAACTCTAATGTCGTCTGCCGCATATTTTGTCACCAGGTCAGCCAGCGCCCGGGCTTCCGGAGCTTTTATATTTCCAAGTTCCAACTTAAGGTTAACAGCGTAGAAATCAGACTGCTTTTGTTGGAATACATTGGTTTTCAACCACAACTGGTATTCATCCAGATTATCAATTGTCGCTTCCCCTTCCGCTTTAAATTCAGAAGGTTTTACCTCTGCAATGCTATCGGTATTGATCTCGACCGTCTGAACTGACAGGCCCTTCATTTCTTCTTCCGTCAGTTCCAGGAATTTGGCCAGGCCGATGCCTCTTTTTTCATCCACCAGGAATTTCATCCTGGCCTTCATGCGCTTTTCTCTTTCACCATAGCGATCAAAAACCCGCAATGCAGCTTCTTTAAATGGAATAATTCTATTGGTCGGCAGAAACTCATAAACGGTATGGGCAATAAATGACTGGGCACCCAGTCCGCCTCCAACCACCACTTTGAATCCTCTTTGTCCATCCTTTATTCTGGGAATAAAACCAAAATCGTGAAAGTAGGTGAAGGCAGAATCCTGCTCACTGGAAGAGAAGGCAGATTTAATCTTTCTTCCCATATCCTGGCAAACGGGGTTGCGTAAAAAGTATTCGAACAAACCCTGTGCGTAGGGAGAAATATCAAAAGGTTCATTGGGATCTATCCCGGCATAAGCCGATCCGGTCACATTCCTGACGGTATTGCCGCAGGCTTCGCGCAAAGTAAGTCCTACCTCCTCAAGATCGGCCCATAAACCGGGACTATCATCTACTTTGACGTAATGCAATTGAATGTTTTGCCGGGTGGTGGTATGTAAGTTGCCATTGGTGTATTTTTCAGATATATCCGCAATGCGCACCAATTGTCGTGCGGTCAATTTACCAAAGGGAATTTTGATACGGATCATCTGTACTCCAAGCTGCCGCTGCCCATAAACCCCACGGGTCAGTCGAAAAGCCTTAAAACGCTCCTCCGGAGTTTTACCGCTTTTAAACTCGTTGATCTTCCGATCGAGCTCCAGGATATCCTTTCGGGCCTGTTTACTAATTGATTTGGTGGTAGGTATGTTCATTTTCTATTCTGTGATTCTTTAATTCGGTAACTAAAAAAGCCCCTGGTTAATCCAGGGGCTCTCTAATATGATTTATTATTCAACAACTACATTCAACGAAATCTATTTCCCTGGTCAACCTGCGCAAAGCACATACAGCAACAACAGCAACAACACTGGTCGATTACCTGGTTAAACATGAAGAAAATAGACTTAAACATATGTTTATTAAAGTTTTTCTCTTTTACTCAAACGATCTCTTCTGAAAAATGATTCTCAATTTAACACTTTTTTCCGTTTTGATGCTTCTAAAGCACCAACAATATCCTCTAAAATGTCGTTTACGTTCTCTAATCCTACTGAAATTCTTACCAGTCCCGGTTCAATGCCCACTCTGGATTGCTCCTCCTCTGTCAATTTGCTATGAGTAGTAGATGATGGATGGGTTACTGTGGTCCTGGTATCACCGAGGTTGGCAGTTAATGAAAGCATCTTCAGGTTATCCAAAAACCTGACCGCCCTTTCAAAGCCACCGGCCACTACAAAGGTAACCAAAGCGCCACCATAGCGCATCTGTTTCTTAGCAAGCTGCTGCTGAGGATGTGAAGGTAAGAAGGGATACTTCACAGAAACCAGTTCCTCGTGTCCCTCCAGGTATTCGGCGATCTTCAGGGCATTTTCACAATGCTTCTCCATTCTCACCGGCATGGTTTCCAGGCTTTTTGATAAAAGCCAGCCATTAAATGGAGATAGTGAGGGGCCGGTATGCCTGGTAAAGAACCGGATGTCTTTGATCAGGTCTTCCTTACCCACAATAGCTCCCCCGATGGTTCTCCCCTGGCCGTCAATAAATTTTGTGGCCGAATGTGTTACCAGGTGGGCACCATGTCTCATCGGCTGTTGCAGAAAAGGGGTGGCAAAGCAGTTATCGATATTGAGAATTAAATCATGATCTGCAGCTAATGTTCCTAACCAGTCCAGGTCAATGATATCCAGACCTGGGTTTGAGGGGGTTTCTGCAAAGATCATTTTGGTCTTTGGTGTTATTTCTTTCTCCCAGGTTTCTGGTTTATCAATATCCACGTAGGTATGTGTGATCCCCCATTTGGGGAAAATCTGGGTGAACATCTGATGGGTAGAGCCGAAAACGGATCTTGAAGCCAGCACGTGATCTCCTGTTTTAAGCAGACCGGCCATGCTACTGAACATGGCAGCCATACCGGAGGCAGTGGCAATTCCCGATTGGGCTTCTTCCAGCAGGCAAAGCTTATCGATAAACTCGTTATTATTGGGGTTGGTAAACCTGGTATATATATTTCCTTCCTCCTCATCCGCGAACATGGCACGGGCCTGCTCCGCACTTTCAAATGTAAACGAAGAGGTCATGAAAATCGGGGTAGAATGCTCCCTGTGCAACTTATTGTCAGTTTGCGTCCTTATTCCCTTCGACTCAAAATGCTTGTAATCGCTCATCCCCTATACTGCTAATGTTTCCTGGCTTTTTTTTCCGGAAAGAGTTTCTGGCTGACGAAGCAAGCTGGCAGCTATCACAACTATCTCCTTTTCTTCAATATAACTGTTCAGTGACCACAGGTTATCCAGCGATATCTGACCAATTGCAAAACCGCCATTTTCATAACGTCCCTGCGCCCATATATGTTCAAAGCCAAACTCGGACAACTCCTCCTGTGCGTTAAACCTGAGATAAACGGGTAATAATACTTCATTGGTGTAGGAAATATCCCTACTATCATGCCACTTGTAGTAATCGTAATCCGGTTTTTCTATTGAGGTATAAATATCGGCTATCACCGAGGCGGCAGTGGGCCCGCCACCGGCACCTTTTCCGGTAAATAAATGATCTCCCGTGTATTTACCCCTAATTTGAACGGCATTGAACTCGTCATTTATATGACTAAGATCGTGTGTTTCATCCACAAAGCAAGGCATCACATAGGCATGCACTTGGTCGTCTACCCTGGCCGCTTTTGCCACCAGCTTAATCTTGAAATTTCTTTTTCTGGCAAATTCCAGGTCCTCTTTGCCAATATTCTGTATACCAATAGTGCATAAACTGCTGGGGCGAGTGGTTATTCCAAAGGCATGACAAATCAGTATCACCAGTTTATTCATGGTATCATAACCACCTACATCCAATATGGGATTCGACTCGGCAAACCCCAGCTCCTGCGCCTGATTCAGTGCCCTTTGATAGTCAAGACCATCCTGCTCTATTCGGGTTAAGATATAATTACTGGAACCATTAAACACACCCGATATTTCCTGAATCGGTTCATGATTATAGAACTGATCCATAGTGGCAACAATTGGAATCCCACCGCATACGGCAGCCTCGTACCACAGTTTTCCACCGTTTTCCTTTAGCGTCATCAGCTCTTCCAACCGCTCCGCTACCATTTTTTTGTTGGCAGTTACTACCTTCTTTCCAGCAACCAGCCCCTTTTTTACCATAAGAAATGCGGCTTCTGCATCATCAATCAGTTCCACAATAACTTCGATACTGGTATCATCGATTAGCTGCTGGTATTCGTAGGTGAAGTTGGTCTCGGCGATAGACCGCTGCTTGTCCTTATTCTTAACACATATCTTTGCCACCTGGAAAGGCAAGCTT
>JAUIKU010000090.1 GCA_030430675.1 Bacteroidia bacterium
TTGGAGTTTACACACCCGGTAAAAAAAGAGCCCCTACGTATAGAGGCTTCCCTGCCAAAGAATGACTATTGGCAAGCTTTTACTTAATTACTAAAGAGGCTGGTAATCCCGTAATTAGTAATTGGCCAATTCTAATCTTAATAAGTTACTAATGGCTTTCAGGTCTTGGCTTCAGCTACCCACTTTTCAACGAACTTAATGCTGGGGGGTTGACGCACCAGTTTCTTCTTGCTGTTAACTTCCAGCATTTTGGCATGCAGGTTCTGAGCATTGCGGTTGCGCAGTTCTTTGATAGTATCAACTCCTGAGGCTTCTAACAGCTCGGAATATTCACTACCAACGCCTTTGACCCGGTACAGATCTGCCATGTTCACCCATTTCAGTATCTTCTTCTCGTCAATACCGCTTTCTTTAGCTGCTTCCTTTCGACCGCTTTTAGTGGCACAGGATTTCAATAGTCCGGAAACAGAACGGATATTGCACTTTGCCAGTTTTTTTGCATTCGACGGTCCGATTCCTTCAATATCGGAAATTTTAATTGCCATAATGTGAGTTGGTTTTAAATTTAAAAATGTAATTAAAAAAATGTAGTCTCATCTGATGGTAGCCAGTTTCGAGCAGCTAACAAACTGCGGTTTCAAGATAAGCAATTTATGTAAAATGGTATAAAACTAAGATGATTTTTTACTTAGCGACGTCTGCCGGAGGCGTTCAGGACTCCCAGCAGCCCTCTGGTTAGTTCCCTGATCAACGTTCTACCCATCTGTCGTACCATGGTATTCTTGCTCAATGTTTCTACCAGTGTGGGCTCCGGTTTGGTCCTGGGCTTCCTGGTATTAACCGGTATATCCTGTTGTTTGGCCACCTGTTGTAGCTTCTTGGTAAGCTTCTCATAGGCGCTTACCCGGTCCAGTTCCTGATTGTACTTATCCTTCAAAACGGATTGGCCAAGTACAATTTGAAATTCGCTCTCATCCAGTATATCCATACGGCTGTAAGGTGCTCGAAGCAGTGTATGAGACAATGGTGAAGGAATCCCCTTCTCATTGAGTACCGTTACCAGCGCTTCTCCAATGCCCAGTTTGGTCAGGGTTTCAGCGGTATTATAATACTCGGATATTGGATAGTTTTCAGCAGCCAACTTAATGGCTTTCCTGTCCCTGGCGGTAAAGGCTCTAAGCGCATGCTGGACTTTCATTCCCAACTGGCCCAGTACCTCCGGAGGAATATCTGCGGGTGACTGGGTAACAAAGAAGATACCCACTCCCTTGGAGCGAATTAGCTTTATAATGGTTTCAATCTGGGCCAAAAGCGCTTTGCTTGCTTCCTTGAAGATAAGGTGAGCTTCATCAATGAATATCACCAGTTCGGGTTTATCCGGATCACCTTTCTCCGGAAACGATTCATATATCTCTGCCAAAAGGCACAGCATAAAAGTGGAGAACATTTTAGGCCGATCCTGGATATCCATTAACCGCAGGATATTCAGTTTACCGAGTTTCCCCTTCTTTTTGAGCAGATCGAATACGCTGAATGACGGTTCACCAAAGAATAATTCGGCCCCTTGTTCCTCAATTTCCACTATTTTCCGAAGTATCGCACCAACGGAAGCGCTGCTGATCCTGCCGTATTCCAACTCGATCTCTTGCTTACCTTCATTTGATAGGTACCGCAAAGCTGTTCGCAGGTCTTTGAGGTCTAGCAGTGGAAGCTGATGGTCATCACAGTATTTAAAGATCAGTGAGATTACTCCTGATTGAATATCATTAAGCTGCAGTATCTTACCCAGCAGTACCGGTCCGAACTCGGAGACAGTGGCCCTCATTCTTACTCCCGGTGCCTCAGAGATGCTCAGCATTTCCACCGGAAACGCTTTGGGTTTCCACGGTGCGCCGATATTCTGCTGGCGTTCATCTATTTTTGGGTGGGGGTTGCCGGGTTGTGAAAGTCCGCTAAGGTCTCCTTTTATATCCATTAACAGCACCGGGATCCCTTTTTCAGATAGCCCCTCTGCCAGTACCTGTAAGGTTTTGGTCTTGCCGGTACCGGTGGCTCCCGCTATTAACCCGTGACGATTGAATGTCTTTAAGGGGGCTTTTACATGCAGATTTGTAATTGGGGATTGGTCGAGCATGGCAGTGCCCAACAAGAGGGAATCGCCTTTGAATTTGTAGCCCGCCTCAATTTCATTTTGGAATTTTTTCGGTTTACTCATGAAATCTCAACATCAGTTATCAACAATTTAATTACCCCGGAGTTCAGCGATAACGGTTTTTCCAGCAGTAGTGTGTTGCCCTATTTCGATGGTGATCCGGGCCGTTGGTGGCAAAAAAACATCCACGCGTGATCCAAAACGGATAAACCCAAATTCCTGTCCCTGAATTACCGGGTCACCTTCGCCCACGTAGCATTTGATTCTCCGGGCTACTGCTCCGGCAATTTGTCTAATCAATATGTCGATACCAGTATGGCTCTCTTCCACTACCAGGGTGGTTCTTTCATTTTCAGTACTTGATTTGGGATGCCATGCCACCAGGTATTTTCCAGCGTGATATTTGAACTTTTTCACTTTACCGGACACCGGATTGCGGTTGATATGCACATCCAGTGGAGACATGAATATGCTTATCTGTGTTCGCGGTTCTCCGAAATACTCAGTTTCCATGGTATCTTCGATAACCACCACTTTGCCATCTGCGGGAGCATAAACTTTGTTATCGTCCACCTTGGTGTTGATTTTAGGGCTTCGGAAGAATTGCAAAATCAGTAAAAACAAAATCACGCTTCCCCCGAGTAATACCTGCGACCAGAGATCCGGGAGTAAAAAGAATTGCTGTACCACCAGGTTAACTGCAATTAAAACTACTGCAGTGACAGTCAATGGTACATACCCTTCCTTGTGTATGGTCATTTATCTCGATTAGAACCCGCCCCGGAATTTATAGGTTTTACTCACCTTGTCAATGGCCACAATATAGGCTGCAATCCGCATACTCACCTTGTATTCCAGTGAGGTTTTATATACCCTTTCGAAAGCGTCCTTCATAATTCTGTCGGAACGACGATTCACCCGCTCAGCCGACCATTTGTAGCCCAATCTGTTTTGCACCCATTCGAAATAGGAGACGGTTACTCCCCCTGCGTTGGCCAGAATATCAGGGGCCACCATGATCCCTTTTTCATTGATGATACCATCTGCGGTGGACGAGGTAGGGCCGTTTGCGCCTTCGACTATTAAACGGGCGTTGATATTCTCTGCATTATCGGTATTGATAACGTCTTCAGTGGCAGCGGGTACCAGTACATCGACTTTCAAAGTCAGCAGGTCTTCCCCCGAGATCTTTTCTGCCTGGTCAAAACCATCAAGATGTCCATTGTTTTTGTCCCTGAAGGCAATAGCTTCTTCTATAGGAATTCCTTTTTCATTGTAATATGCGCCAGAAAGGTCGCTAATGGCCACTATTCTGCAACCCCGTTCTTCCAGCAGCAAGCTGGCGTATGAGCCCACATTACCGAAACCCTGTACGGAAATACTGGCCTGGTAAGGGTTGATCCGCAGTTTCTCCATGGCGGTCAAAGCGGAAACCATAACACCGCGGCCGGTGGCCTCAGCCCTTCCCAGTGAACCACCCAGTACCAGCGGTTTACCGGTAACCACGCTATTCACTGTCATGCCCTGCACCCGGGAATAGGCATCCATAAGCCAGGCCATTTCCCTGGGCCCGGTACCCATGTCCGGTGCCGGTATGTCCCTGTCAGGTCCAAAGATCTCTGCCATAGCAAAAGTATAGGCCCTGGTAAGTCGTTCAATTTCGCCTGATGACATTTGACGGGGGTTGCACTTAATGCCACCTTTTGCACCACCATAGGGAATGTCGACCACAGCACATTTCCAGGTCATCCAGGCGGCCAAAGCCTTTACTTCATCCATGTGAACACTCATGTCATACCTGATACCACCTTTGGAAGGGCCCAGAATGTTTGAGTGAATTACCCTGAAACCGTCAAATACTTTGATCGACCCATCATCCATGGTAATGGGCAGTGATACCTGCACTTGTTTGGCAGGAGATTTTAGCACGTTGTAGACTTCATCGTCCAGACCCAATGCCTGAGAGGCAATGTGAAATCTGGACATCATGGATTCGAACGGATTTTCCCGGTCTTTTATGGGAGCCGGTTCAATGTAGGCCATAGTAATTAATGTTGTTTATGACGGATGCAATCTAACTAATTTGGCCAAAAAGTTGAACAGCACAACGAATTTGTATCAATCAGTCTGCTTACCGGTCAGCTAACGAAAAATTTCAAAAAAGCTGCGATAAACGGAGTGGAGATGAGCAGCCCGTCGAACCGGTCCAGAAATCCGCCATGCCCTGGGATACTTCGTCCGGAATCTTTTAGTGCCAGACTTCGCTTTAGCTGGGATTCCACCAGGTCACCAAGAGTACCCGCAACTACTACTAACAACCCAATGGCCATCCACTGCCATAGCTGCAGGGAATCTGCCCAAATAGACCCAACCAATATTACAATGATGGTTAGCAATGTTCCTCCCAGCAAACCTTCCCAGGACTTCTTGGGTGACAGCCGCTCGAATAACTTGGTTCGGCCATACCGGACACCTACAAAATAAGCGCCCACATCGTGAGCCCAGTGCAATAGTAAACACCCCAATACCAGCTGGAAATCGTATGTTCCCCTGGCAAACCCTACCACGTGCATCATACTAAAAGGCAGTGCCACATAAATAATTCCCAGCCAGGTAAAAGCAGTACCAATAAAGGGGCCGGTTTCATTTTTTTGAAACAGTTTAAATACGAAAGTTGCCATGCCTACCGGTATGAAAATAGTCAGCCAATCGAAGGAGATTTGGCCACTGAAAGAAAGGAATGAACAACTCACCAGGAATATACCCAGGATAGTGCCCCAGTTTTTGAGGGGCCGGGCTCCGGGTGATTTTACGATGCGGTAAAACTCTCTTTGTGCCAGGGTGGCGATGATAAGTATAACCGCAAAATAGGTCCATTGTCCCTTGACTATAGCCAGTACAATGATCAATGCCCCGATGGTTGCGGTAAAAACTCTGGCGAGAATATCCGGGTACTTACTCAAAATTTATGTCGTTTTCAATTATTTGACGGGCTCTTAACGTATACTTGGAAGTAACGTGAATTTCAATTTCTCCAAAATTGTGATAGGAGGAATCTTTTTTGTTGATCAACACGGGGTTCATTTGATGCTCGGAGAGCACCGCTTTTACGATTTCGGCCCGGTGTGGTTGATCTGTTGAATATACTTTGATCCAGTCTGCCAGTAGATTATCGTCTTTCATAAAGTGACGCTTATAGTACAGAATCAAAACACCGGAGATTAGTGCTGAGGTAAGAAATACGGTCCATGGCACGGTTTCGGTTTCGTCAATATTGAAATTGGTTAGTTCGCTTTTGTACAAATAAAGCATCACCACCTGGAACCCGTTGTTGGCAAAATGAGCCAGCATAGGATATAGAATGTTGCCCGACCAAACATACATATATCCAAAAAGTACACCCAGCAGCATTCGCGGAACGAAGCCATAAAACTGAATATGAATGGTGCTGAACAGAATTCCGGTAAGCCATATTGCCCAGTGGATGTTGCCGGTCCAACGATGGAGGTGATTCTGGATCAACCCCCGGAACAGAAACTCCTCACCAATTGCCGGAATTACCGCAATTACCACTATGGCCAGAATCAATTCCGAAGCGGTATTGATGTTGGTGAGAAACATGGTAGCCTCCTCGAGTTTGTCTTCCTGAAGCCTCATCCAGGCCTCTATATCCCTCAGGAACTCAGGAAGGGTCATTTGGGCATTCCATTCGGCAAACTTGAAGTTGACCGCCATAAATACAACACTGATAATCAGCGCTAACAACACCGGAATCAATTCTATTGAGTGGTTTGGGCTCAATACCCCAATGCGTTTCTTCTCAATAAATCTCAAATAGAACCACGGAGCCAGTATAAAGGCAAAAACCGCCGACATTCCCTGTAATATGTATATGGCTACCTTGTATTCCGGGTAATCCGATATGTTGGTCACCATTTCCATAACCTGAAACATACTCAGGTTGTAGATTTTTGTAACCAGTAAAACCGCTAAAAACTGCCCAATTACCAGGCCGCCAAAAGAAATTAGTATAAGGGAAATCAGTGACAACCAAGGCTTCCTCTTTCCAAACAGCAGCAGGTCATTTCCTATTTTTGCCATATTGGTCTAAATTTACGGGAAAATACCAAATTTAAAATTGGTTAAAATAGGAAACTTAGACCTGGGAACATTCCCACTGCTACTGGCACCTATGGAGGATGTGAGTGATCCGCCCTTCCGCGCCGTGTGTAAACAGTACGGCGCCGATGTTATGTACACGGAGTTTATTTCCGCAGAGGGATTGATTCGAGATGCCGCTAAAAGTGTGCAAAAGCTCGATATATATCCATATGAGCGGCCCATAGGCATTCAGATATTTGGTGAAAACATTGACTCCATGAGAAAAGCGGCAGCCATTGCCGAGGAGGCCAATCCCGAATTTATTGACATCAACTACGGTTGTCCGGTAAAGAAAGTAGCTTGCCGGGGTGCCGGCGCGGGCATTTTGCTGGATCTTCCCAAGATGCAGCAAATGACCAGGGAAATTGTCAACCGGGTCCATTTACCGGTGACAGTGAAGACCAGGCTGGGCTGGGATGAGCACACTATCCAGATAGTGGAAGTGGCTAAAAGATTACAGGACGTGGGCGTCCAGGCACTTACCATACATGGCCGGACCAGGAAACAAATGTACAAGGGCACTGCCAACTGGGACTTTATTGCTGAAGTTAAAAACCATCCGGATATTCACATTCCAATTTTCGGGAATGGTGATATAGACTCTCCGGAAAAAGCCAGTGATTACCGGTCCAGGTATCAGGTGGATGGGATCATGCTGGGCAGGGCGGCCATTGGTTACCCTTGGATTTTTCGAGAGATTAAACATTTTTTTGAGACCGGCGAAAAGTTAGCACCTCCTAAAATTGAAGAACGGGTTGAGACAGCCATGAAGCACCTGGAGTTCTCCCTGCAATGGAAAGGCCCCAAACAGGGCGTTTTTGAGATGCGACGCCACTACACCAATTATTTCAAGGGAATCCCCAATTTCAAAGCCACCCGCATGCAACTGGTGGAAGCAGATGATCCCCAACTTATACTGGAAATTCTCGAGGGAATTCCCCGTCAGGTAAAACAGGTGGCTGCCTGATTATTCTTTTATCTTCCTTTTCAGATGCACGGGCTTTGCGCGTTTTCGCACCTTGATGTTTAACACTTCTACCGCCAGACTGAAGAATATTGCGAAATAGACGTATCCTTTGGGAACATGTACATGAAACCCTTCAACCAGCAGCAGGATTCCGATCATTAACAGGAAAGACAGTGCCAGCATCTTAATGGTGGGATGTTTTTGAATGAATTCGCTGATCTTGTTAGCTGAGATCAACATCACTACCATGGCAATGATTACTGCCAATACCATAACAGTGACGTCCTGTACCAAACCGATCGCAGTTAATATCGAATCAAATGAAAACACAATATCCAGAAGAATGATCTGGACAATGGCGCTGCCAAATGTGAGCCCTGCCTTGCTCTCATCACTCTCTTCCTGGCCTTCCAGCTTCTGGTGAACTTCGGTGGTACTCTTATAGATCAGAAACAATCCACCTGCCATCATGATCAGATCCCTACCCGACACCTCTAATTCAAAAACCGTAAACAATGTCCTGCTTAATCCAATCAACCAGGTAAGCAGGAACAGCAAGGCAACCCGGATCAGCAATGCCAGGCTGATGCCCACAATGCGGGCTTTTTCCTGTTGACGGACCGGTAACCTGCCGGTAAGGATCGAAATAAAGATGATATTATCCACCCCCAAAACGATCTCCATAAGTACCAGGGAGGAAAAACTTATCAGGCCATCGATTGATAACAATGATTCCATAACTAAAGGTTACCTTAGAATTAGAGAAACAGCCGTGAAAATACGGATTAGAAATGATAAATGGGGAATGACAAATAACAAATGATAAATGGGGAATTAATGGAGGTGGTGTTGCTGCCTTATTAGACAGACTATATAGATTCCAAAATTTTGTTAGCTTTAACTTACTTTTTTAGATCGTTTTGAATTATCAACTTTTACATAATGCCTCAGTAGGGGTAGCTTTTATTGGTACGGCTTTGCTGGTAGTTGAGGTACTTAGGGAAATGGAAGCATTGGAGATTGCGGTTTCGCAAGATCTGGATATTCCGGGACTCGTATTACTGATTATCGGATCGGTTATGGCGGCCTGGACAGCCAAAAAAATGGATAAGGAGGGGTAGCTATTTTTTAAATCATACCCCCTCTGCCACTACTTCTTCTACCTCCGGGACCATACTTTTAAGCAAGTTTTCAATTCCGGATTTCAGCGTTATGGTGGAAGAGGGACAACCGCTGCAGGCCCCCTGTAGTAACAGGGTTACCACTCCATTTTCAAACGAGTGGAACTGAATGGCTCCTCCGTCCATTTCCACAGCAGGTTTGACGTATTCATCCAGAATATTGATGATTTTATTTTCCAATCCATCCTGAGGAGTAGCACTATCGGATTGTTCCGCTTTTTCAGGGTCATTCAACAGCGGCTTTTCCTGTTGCAGATATTGTGTGATAAACTGCCTGATCTCGTCCTGAACTTCTACCCATTCAACTTCCGGGCTTTTGGTTACCGTTACAAAGTTGCTCATAAAGAACACCCGTTGCACAAATTCGAAATTGAACAACTCCAATGCCAATGGAGCATCCTGGGCACTGGTGGCATCCGGGAAATCATAGCTCTTGCCAGGTTCCACCAGCATATAATTGGCTACAAACTTCAGCGAGTTGGGATTGGGATTGGCCTCCATATAGAGGTTGACGTTCCTTTTGTACATCTCATCGCGATTGTAGGTTTCCATATTTCGAATATTTAATCTATTAGATAACGAGATTTCCCATTAATTGGTTTAATCAATGGGGTATTCCTTGTCTCGAGGCTGGACTTCCAGTTTTTCTTCTTTGGTAATCCGCTCTTCGTCAAGACCGGTCCTCAATTCGCCCTCAGTACTGGCTACCAAAGTGGCTACGGTGGCATCACCGGTCACATTCACGATGGTGCGGCACATGTCTATAGGACGATCCACCGCGATAATCAGCGCCAAGCCCTCTGGTTCCACCCCGATGGCACCCAAAACAATAACCAGCATAATCAATCCGGCACTCGGAACTGCTGCAGCTCCAATGGAAGCCAGAGTGGCAGTGAGAACTATGGTAAGCTGATCGGCCATAGTGAGATCGTGAGCGAAAGCCTGGGCAATAAATACCGCAGAAACCGCCTGGTGGATACTGGTGCCGTCCATATTTATTGTAGCCCCCAATGGCAATACAAAGCTGCTGACCTCTTCCGAAACTCCCAGATGGTTTTCTACGCGGTCCATGGTAACCGGTAGCGTAGCGGCACTGGAACTGGTAGAGAACGCCAGCATTTGGGCAGGAAATATTCCCTTGAAAAAATTGCGGTATTTTATGGAAGTGAAAGCCGTTATTACCGTGGGATAGAATATAAAGATCATAATGGCCAGTCCCAGTAATACAGTCAGCGAGTAGACCCCCAGGGCTTTAAAGAGGTCAATGGCGCTGGCCGGGTCATCTCCGGCTACATCTACTATCAGCCCTGCCAACAGTGCAAACACGCCAATCGGCGCGGTGAGCATCACCAGTTCAACGATTTTAAGGATAATACTATTGGCCCCATCGAAGAACTTCTTTACCGGCAGTGCCTTTGCCTGTGGGGTCATTACCATGGCGATGCCGAACATAAAAGCAAAGAAGATCACCTGCAGCATGTTGACGTTACTGGTAAAAGCGCCAAAAATGTTATCCGGAACAATATCCACCAAGATCTGCAGGGGCCCACTATCCTCTACAGAATTGGCCGTTTCCATCTTTAGATTGGCTTCACTGGCATATTTTGAGCGCAACTCTTCTCTTTTTTCTTCCGGTAAAAAACTGCCCGGTTCCACCAGGTTAACCAGAAATAGGCCAATACTGATGGCCAGCACCGTCGAGAAGATGTAGAACCCAATAGTCTTGCCCCCTATGCGGCTTAATTTCGATAGATCAGTAAGATTGGAAATTCCATCGATTAATGATACCAGGATAAGCGGTACCGCGATAAGTTTAAGCAGGTTGATGAATATGATCCCAAATGGCTTAATCCAATCCTGGATAAATGCTCCAAAACCACCAACAACCCCTGCTAGGCCCAGTATCACTCCCAGCGCCATTCCAATGAGGATCTTCCAATGTAATGCCAAACTTTTCATGCTATAACCTGATGGACTTATTTAACAACAAAGAATCGGCCAATACCAACGCGGCCATGGCATCCACGATAGGAACAGCCCGCGGCACCACACAGGGATCATGTCGGCCCCGTCCTTTTACCACTGTGGGCGCTCCTTTTTGATCAATGCTTTGCTGATCTTTCATAATGGTGGCCACTGGTTTGAAAGCTACCCTGAAATAAATGTCCTGTCCATTTGATATGCCCCCCTGAATGCCACCCGAATAGTTGGTTTTGGTTACAATCCTGTCTCCCTGCCTCTCAAACTCGTCGTTGTGCTGCGAACCCTTCATGCTGACTCCCTCAAAGCCACTGCCATACTCAAATCCTTTAACTGCGTTGATGCCCAGCATAGCCCCGCCCAGTTGAGCGTGTAATTTTTCAAAAACAGGTTCTCCCAATCCGGCTGGAACCCCGGTCAAGACACCGGTAATTACCCCACCGATGGAATCACCCTGCTTACGGGTGGTTTCGATAAGTTCAATCATGGCTTCCGCCGTTTCCCGGTGTGGACACCGTACGATATTGTCCTCAATCGCATTTAGGTCAAGCTGTTGATAGGGCAATTCGAGCTTCAGGGAACCAACCTGCGAAACATAGGAACTGATACCGATGTTGTGTTCTTTCAATAACTGCATGGCGATGGCTCCCGCTGCTACCCTGGCAGCGGTTTCACGGGCACTGCTCCTTCCTCCACCCCGGTAATCACGAATGCCGTACTTCTCCTGGTAGGTGAAATCCGCATGAGAAGGTCTGAACTTTTCAGCGATATGACTGTAGTCCTTGCTACGGGCATCCTTGTTCCATATAATCATACTGATGGGGGTGCCGGTAGACTTCCCTTCAAAAATTCCGGATACTATCTGGAATTCATCAGACTCTTTTCTTTGTGTAGTAATTCTGGACTGACCTGGTTTTCTCCGGTCCAGCTGATGTTGAATGGTCTCCTGGTCAATCTCAAGACCTGCCGGGCAGCCATCAATGACTACTCCAATAGCCTGCCCATGGGATTCACCATAGGTGGTAATCCTGAATAATTTTCCGAAGGAATTGCCCATGAATTATTTTCTGAAGATAAATACCGCCGTGAGCACTAACATAACTAAAATAAATATGTTGGCAAAAACCTTCAGATATTCGTATTGATTGCGGTTTTTGAGGTGATTGTCCTGTAAATCGATGATATCGTAAAAGCTGCCCAGGTCATTGGCCAGGATGGTCTCGTTCTTTTTACTTTCTCCGCTTACCTGAACAGTGATTTCTGATTTCAATGTTTGGTATTCTCCTGATCTGGGATTGAAAAAGGTCCAATTGAAATAATCGCCCAGGTCATATACTCCGGGCTCATTGGGAATGGCATAAAACCCGAAAGCATGACTGCCACTTACTCCTCCGTTGCGTCTGTGCACCGTTTTTTGAATGGTAGGTGGGTAGAAGTCAAATTTGTCAGTTTCAGGTAACTGAAGGTTACCAATAGCGCTGATGTTTCCCTTGCCCTGGATCTTAAAGTTGTAACTGAAGCTCTCTCCGGTATTGAGCTGTTCACCGCTGATCTGTTCAACCAGTTGATAGTCACCTACTGCTACCTCATTTTTCAGGGGATGTTTTGGCAGTTCCTTGACTGTTATGGTCTTGGCCTGTGTATAGAACGTCTTAAAGTCTTCCTGGCGGGAGGGTCCGAAGAAAGATGGGTTTTTGGCCATTTTATACTTTATCAGTTTAAGTCCCACTGAAGGGAATTCAACCGGTTCCGTATTGAGAGGAAAAAATGTAGCCTGGTAAATAAGGTATTTCTGATAGCGCTGATTCTTGATAGTGACCTGTTCTCTCTTAATGTTTTCCACATTAAAATTCTCCTCCCAGCAATTTGAGGGCCGTATGCTTTTAAGTATGTCCGTGAGCTGCTTGCTCATATCATAAAACTCAAGGTCGGCCCGGTTTTGCTCCGAGACATAAAAAGCCAAACTTGTGTTGAACCCCTCTCCCATATAGACTTCGGATTTATCGGTAGTAAGGGCGAAAAACGCATCCGCCTTCACATCGATGAACTCTTCAGTGCCCCTGCGATTGCCAAATAATTCTTCCCAGGGGTCTGTAGCAAACGGATCTACCTGCCTTCTCCGTTGTTTGGGGGGACCCACAGTTATGGTTTTTCCGGGTACATTGATACCTTGACCATTTACCGTGATAGAAAAGGGGTCCAGGTTAAACGTACCCTGTCGCTGTGCCTGGTAATTTTGGGTGAGACTCTGAGTGGAAGATACCTGCCCGTTAATAAATTGGGTAGAGGTGGATGAACTGGTACCCCTTTTGATCATACCTTCTATCTCGGGAAATCCACTTAGATTCTTTAGCTGTCCGTTTTCAACTACAACGGTTATAGTAAATGCTTCATTTTCAGCTATTTCTCCGGGACCAACATCAACCTTTACATTTTGGGCACACAAAGAGCCACAAAATAAGACCGATATAAATACTATTAATTGTGCAGTGATCGTTTTCATTTAAAACCCGGCAATATGTTTAGGTCCGGCACACTTTCAGCAGGTTACAAAAGAATACAATTGCGGTCAGAATTTCCAGCTGAGAATGTTAAAAATTGTGAACTTTTTCTTATATTTAAAATCATTCAAAATTAAAACCAACCATTTTAATTATGCTTGAATACTTCAAAACAATCTTATCTAAAGTTAGCTTTAGCAAGTACCTTTTTGAAAAAGAGCTACGGAAGGCAATTAAAGTTCTGGTGAAAGAAGAACTTAAGGAATTGCAGAGTTGGTGTTATCGAAAATTCGGACACATTTATCAATCCATTATTAACAAATGTTTCGGATCTGCTGGCATATTGCCTGCTTAACAGATGTTGAGATCACAGAAACCACCCCGTTATTCTTGACGGGGTTTTTTATTGCCAGCAAAATCAATATTTCTTTTTAATCCCTGATATTTGGCTCTCTTCACCGCCGAATCTTTGAAAAGACCCCGGTATGCCATTTCATCCAATGATTCCCATTTTACTTTATCCATTTTAAATAGCTCATCCACCGCTATGAAATCAGGTTCATGATGCGGTTGGGCAAAGCGGTTCCAGGGGCAGACCTCCTGACAAATATCACAACCAAAGATCCAGTCTTCAAATTTGCCCTTTACCTGCTCCGGGATTTCTTCTTTAAGCTCTATGGTAAAATAAGAGATGCACTTACTTGCGTCCACCTGGTAAGGGGTTATGGCTTCGGTAGGACAGCTGTCAATACACCGGGTACAGGAACCGCAGTAATCGGCAATAGGACCATCCGGTGAGAGTTCCAGGTCGGTAATGATTTCAGCAATAAAAAAATAGCTGCCACCACCTTTGGTGAGCAGCAGGCTGTTCTTACCAATCCAGCCTGCCCCGCTGCGCTGTGCCCAGGCCCGTTCCATTACCGGAGCAGAGTCAACGAACACCCTGCCATCAGCTTCTCCTACTTCCGATCTGATTCTTAACAGTAGTGCCCTCAGTTTTTTCTTAATTACCTGGTGGTAATCTTTCCCATAGGCATAACGGGCAATATGATAGTTATTCTGCTTGGGTATTTCTTTGGGTGGGTAATAATTATATAACAGGGTAATGACAGATCTGGCGCCTGGTACCAAAAGTGTAGGATCCAGTCGCTTGTCGAAATAACCTTCCATGTAACGCATTTTTCCCTGTTTCCCAGCTTTAAGCCACGACTCCAACGGAGATGCCTCTTCTTCCAGGAACTCGGCTTTGGAGATACCACAAAAATCAAAACCGGCTTCCGTGGCCATATTTTTAACCACCTGAGTGCGTGTTTCTATGGAAGATGAGATCATTAAGTAAATATCTTATAAAGATTTTTAAAATTAGAATTTATAAGAAAGGGTTCCTGACAGGCGGGGTCCGATCAGCTCTCAAACCAGATCATTTAAAGTGTTAGTGGTAGCCTGTTTCGAATTCTCCGTAGCACTTGTCGTTGATAGCTAAATGTTCTATACTTGTAGTGAAATGTCTGCAACATCAAGATATAGCCCTGCAACAGCTTGCCGTAAGCCACTCCTATGGGACCACCATTTTCATCATTGCTGTTAACATACAGTAATAGCAGACCTTTAATTTTACTCTCGGAACCTTAATTTTACTATTGTGAGCACATTACAACTGGCTGTCCAGAAGTCTGGAAGACTCAGTGATTCTTCACTAAATCTGATAAAAGAATGTGGGATAACTTTTCCCACCAGAATTGCCAGACTGAAGGCCTCGGCGTTCAACTTTCCAGTGGAATTCCTCTATCTGAGGGATGATGACATTCCAGGTTACGTGGCCGATAACGTAGCGGATGTAGGGATCGTGGGGAAAAACGTTTTGATGGAGAAGACAGATGACCTGGAGGTTATTAAAGAATTGGGATTTTCTAAATGCCGGCTTTCAATTGCCGTTCCCAGAGAGTTTGATTATCAGGGGGTGAAAAGCCTGGAAGGACTAAATATTGCCACTTCTTACCCTAAAATACTGTCGGACTTTTTAAAGGATAATGGTGTCTCCGCCGATATTCATGAAATTTCCGGAAGTGTGGAGATCGCACCCAGCATAGGTTTGGCAGAAGCGGTCTGTGATATCGTCAGCACCGGAAGTACCCTGGTCAGCAATGGTTTGCTGGAGGTACAGGTGGTGATGAAATCCGAGGCGGTGTTGGTAGCCAGGCCGGGCCTGTCTGGTGCCAAGCGCGAAATTTTAGATCAGCTGCTGTTTCGCATCAATGCGGTTCAGGCGGCCAATAGCAATAAATACATTTTATTGAACGCTCCCAATAAAGCGATTGCCAACATCACCGAGCTATTGCCTGGAATGCGGAGCCCTACCGTGGTACCCCTGGCCCAGGAAGGTTGGAGCTCACTGCATTCGGTGGTCAAAGAGGATGATTTCTGGGAAGTTATTGAGAATCTAAGAGAAGCCGGTGCTGAGGGTATTCTGGTAATCCCCATTGAAAAGATGGTACTTTAACTATGCAGCTAATAGATAATCCGGACCAGGCCTCCTGGGATGCCCTGATCGAGCGTCCCATGCAGTCAAACCACTCCCTGGAAAAGACAGTGGCCGCAATCCTGCAACAGGTACGAACGGAAGGAGACAGGTGCCTGGTTGAATTGACCAAAAAATTTGACGGGATCACCGATCCGAGCCTTTGCATACCGGTACCGTCCGCAGATCCGGAAATATCTTCGGATTTGAAACGGGCCATTGAAATAGCTTATAACAACATATATCAGTTCCACTTGAGGCAGCAGGAACGGTCGGAACCGGTGGAAACCATGCCGGGGGTTAAATGCTGGAGGAAATCTACCGCCATAGAAAAAGTAGGCCTGTATGTACCCGGAGGTTCTGCTCCCCTGTTTTCATCACTGCTAATGCTGGCCATACCGGCACGCATAGCCGGGTGCAGGGAAATTGTCGTTTGTACGCCACCTCAGCGTGATGGAAGTATTCATCCAGCCATTATCTATGCCGCTCAATTATTGCAGATCGAAAAACTGTATCCGGTTGGCGGGGCACAAGCCATCGCAGCCATGGCATACGGCACTGAAACTTTTCCCAAAGTGTATAAAATTCTGGGGCCCGGCAATCAGTACGTTACAATGGCCAAACAACTGATTAGTCAGCAGGTAGCTATTGATTTTCCGGCTGGCCCTTCGGAAGTGGCGGTACTGGCCGACGCTACGGCTAATCCGGATTTTATTGCTGCTGATCTCTTGTCTCAAGCTGAACACGGGCCCGATAGCCAGGTGATCCTGGCCACCAATTCCCCGGCGTTGGTGGAACAGGTACAATCTGTACTGGGACGACAATTAAATGAGCTTCCCCGGAGGCAAATTGCGGAGCAGGCCCTGGAACAAAGTAAGTCGGTGGTTTTTGAGGATTTGGAAACGGCCATGCAGTTCCTGAACCGCTATGCACCGGAACACCTGATCTTAAATCTGGAGCATGCTGAAAAATGGGCAGAGAAAGTAACCAATGCCGGATCGGTATTTCTCGGTGCCTATACCCCGGAGTCGGTGGGTGATTATGCATCCGGGACCAACCACACACTTCCCACCAATGGCAACGCCCGTATGTATGCCGGAGTATCGGTGGATACATTTGTTAAGAAAATCACATTCCAGCAGATAACCCCTCAGGGACTGGAGTCCATAGGTGATACCGTTGAAACCATGGCGGCAGCGGAGGGTCTGGAAGCTCACAGAAGAGCAGTATCAATCCGCAGGAACAAAATACGATTGCAAACATGAGATCGATAGATGATTTAGTACGACGTAATATAAGGGAGCTCAGCCCCTACACTTCTGCCAGGGAGCAGTATCTGGACAATGCGTTGACCTTATTAGATGCCAATGAAAACCCCTGGGGATCCATTGGGATGGTTGACAGTCATCAAATACTCAACCGGTATCCCGATCCCTACCAGAGGGAAGTAAAAGAAAAATTGGCCGAAGCCAAAAAGCATCCGGTGGAAGGAATTTTTTTGGGAAATGGAAGCGACGAGATTATTGATCTGCTGATCAGAATATTTTGTGACCCGGGGAAAGATGAGCTGCTGACTACCACCCCTACCTATGGCATGTACAAGGTATCTGCGGCAATTAATGACGTGGCCATCAGGGAAATAATGCTAGATCCGGATTTTCAGCTCAAGGGAGATGACTTGCTGAGGAACGTCTCGGAATCAACCAAGCTGATATTTCTATGCTCTCCCAATAACCCTACCGGAAACCTGCTGGATAAATCGCAGGTGACAAGGATACTGGATCAATTTGACGGAGTGGTGGTCATCGATGAAGCCTACATAGACTTTGCCGATGATCCGGGGTTTATTGAGCAAACAACACAACATCCCAAGCTGGTGGTAATGCAGACTTTTTCAAAAGCCTGGGGAATGGCAGGAATTCGATTGGGAGTGGCATATACCTCACCGGCCATAGTAGGTTATCTCAACAAGGTAAAGCCTCCCTACAACGTAAACCAGCTCACTCAGAAACAGGCATTGACAGCCATGGAAGATGCACATGAAATCAGCATGCTGGTAGCTAAAGTTCAGAACGGCCGGGACTGGCTGAGTAAGGAACTGGCTCTTTTAAATAAGGTGGAGAAAGTTTTTCCCTCTGATGCCAATTTTCTGCTGGTGAAGATGACTGAACCCAAAGCTATCTTCCAGGTGCTGATCGACAACCAGATTGTAGTCCGGGATAGAAGCAATGTAGTTCTTTGTGAAGGGTGTTTGCGAATTACCGTGGGTACAGAGGAAGAAAATCAAAGATTGATTGACGTATTAAAACGTATCGAAGCATGAAAAGGGCGTTGTTTATAGATCGTGACGGTACCATTATCGTTGAACCTGAGGACGAGCAAATCGATTCTCTGGAAAAGCTGTCTTTTTTGCCAGGTGCATTGGTGGCCCTGCATCAAATTGCCAGCCGTCTTTCGTTCGATCTGATAATGGTTACCAACCAGGATGGTTTAGGTACCGATTCTTTCCCTGAAAACCAGTTTTGGCCAGCTCACAATAAAATGATGGAAACGCTATCAGGAGTTGGAGTGGTTTTTAATGAAATCCATATCGATCGCACCTTTGAATCCGATGGTGCGGATACCAGGAAACCGGGAACGGGAATGCTGAAACAATACCAGGATGGCTCTTATGACCTGGCCAATTCCTTTGTAATTGGCGACCGGGTTTCCGACGTTCAGTTGGCCAGGAACCTGGGCGCCCAGGCCATCTTCATCGGAGAGGAAGCTCCGGGGGCTGTACTCTGTACCAGCAACTGGAATGAAATCTACAATTACTTATCTGGGGTAGATCGGTGCGGTAAAGTGCAAAGAAAAACCAATGAGACCGATATTTTCATTGAGCTGAACCTCAATGGTACCGGTAAATCGGATAATCAAACCAGTATCGCTTTCTTTGATCATATGCTGGATCAGTTGGCGCGACACGGGCAGTTGGATCTAAGTACCCGGGTTACCGGTGATCTGCAGGTAGATGAGCACCACACCATAGAGGATACTGCTTTGGCCCTGGGCGAAGCCTTTAATAAAGCCCTGGGGGATAAAAAAGGCATTGAGCGCTACGGGTTCTGCCTTCCCATGGACGATTGCCTGGCCCAGGTGGCAATTGATTTCGGAGGTCGCAACTGGCTGGAATGGGAGGCGGAGTTCAAAAGGGAAATGGTCGGACAAATGCCCACCGAAATGTTCTTCCATTTCTTCAAAAGTTTTACGGATACCGCAAAATGCAATCTTAATATCAAGGCGGAAGGAACCAATGAGCACCATAAGATCGAAGCAATTTTTAAGGCATTTGCCAAGGCGATAAAAATGGCTGTAAGGAAAGATCTGTCAAGTGACACATTACCCAGTACCAAAGGTGTATTGTAAATGAAAGTAGCGGTAGTAAAATATAATGCCGGCAATGTACAATCGGTGATCTATGCGCTGGAAAGGTTGGGGGTGAACCCCCTTCATACCGAAGATCCGGAAGAAATCATGTCGGCTGATAAGGTGATTTTCCCGGGACAGGGCGAAGCCAGCAGCGCT
>JAUIKU010000332.1 GCA_030430675.1 Bacteroidia bacterium
GTACCGGGCAAAGCACCGAAAGCTATAATCCAGATATAGCGTAAAGTAGCCCTTATATCATCCTTTATGATGGCATTTTCAGGGTATTTTGGCGCGTTAACCTCAATCCAGCTAGCTCCGTGATCCGTGGAATATTGTAACTTGGGTCCCCAATGCCTGTGGTCCAGACTTACCCACCAATTGCCGGTGTTTGGATCCTGCAGTGCGAAGGATACCGGGATTCCCAGAAAGCAATCGCTGTGGTAAGCCCACCCGGTAGCGGCCTTCTTATAGATCACCAAACCCTTGGCAGTCCCCAGCAGTAAATAATTGTGTTCACTCATGTGTTTAAAAATATAAGTTCCCATGAGAAGTTTGGGCTTTCTGGCCTACAATTTGGGGATTTTATTCACTGTTGTAGGAAAAATAAACTACGAATGAGTAGTTTCGATATGATGCATACCGGAATTTCATATGATCGAGAAAACTAATGGTTGGGAATATGTTTGCCATTGACAGGATCCGCCGGCAATTCCCCGTTTTTAGGTTAACTGATGACCATCCTGCCCTGGTCTACCTGGACAATGCAGCCACCACCCAGAAACCAATGGTTGTGATTGAGCGTCTGCAACAATTTTACGGCCATGAAAATGCCAATATCCACCGCGGTATATACCGATTGGCTCATAAGGCTACCCAGAGCTACGAACGGGCCAGGACAAAAGTAGCCAATTTCCTCAATGCCAAACAACCAGAGGAGGTGGTTTTCTGCCGCGGCACCACTGAGGCCATCAACATGGTAGCACAGGGATTGCGTCACCAGGTTACCTCGGAAGATGAGATACTGGTTACTGCCATGGAACACCATGCCAACTATGTACCATGGCAAACCTTATGTAAGCAAACCGGGGCCAGCTTCAGAGTGGCCCCGCTTAAGGAAAACGGCAGCCTGGACCTTTATTTACTGGGAAAAATGCTAAACAAAAAAACCAGGGTACTGGCATTTACTCATATCTCCAATACCCTGGGAACCATCAACCCGGTTTCAGAAATAGTGGAATTGGCAAAAAAGCACCAGTGCTTAACGGTGTTGGATGCGGCCCAAAGTGTAGCTTTTGACCAGGTGGACGTACAGGACTTAAACTGTGATTTCCTGGCCTTTTCCGGTCATAAAATATTTGGACCTATGGGAATCGGTGTTCTCTATGGCAAAACGGAACTTTTGGCAGATTTATATCCCTATCAACAGGGAGGTGGTATGATTACTGAAGTCACGGAGCAAGAGTCCAGGTTCAAAAACCCACCACATGGACTGGAAGCCGGAACGCCTCCGGTAGCAGAAGCCATAGCCTTGGGTACCGCCCTTGATTTTGTTTCGGAGATAGGACTTCTCAATATCCGGGAACATAGCCAAAAGACCCTGAATTATGCATTAGACGGCTTAAACAGGCTGGGCAAAGTCAATACCCTGGGCCCCGGAAGTGGCACCAGCAACATCATATCATTTGTAATGGACATGATACACCCCCACGATGTTGCCACTATTTTGGGTGAAGCCGGAGTGGCAGTGAGGGCCGGTCATCATTGCTGCCAACCTTTGATGCAGGCCCTGGGAATTAACAGTACGGTGAGGGCCTCATTTTCCATATACAACGACACGGATGATGCGGATCGACTAATTGATGCCCTTAAAACCGTGCAAAAAATAATGTCATGAGTGAATCTCTGAAAAAACTGTATCATGATTTAATAATGGATCATCAGCGAAATCCTGTTGGTTTCAAGAAACGCGATGAGGCCGATATCGTGATTGACGCCTATAATCCGGTGTGCGGGGATAAATTCACCCTTTACCTGGACCTTGAAAATAATAAGGTGAGCCAGGCCAGTTTTCATGGCTATGGCTGTGCTTTATCAAAAGCAGCTACTTCTTTGCTGATGGCATCCCTGCCGGGAAAGAATCTGGAACAGTGCCAACAACTCATTGAATCCTACCTGTACGAACTGCGCTACGATTCCTCAGGGGCTGAGGAAATAGTAAAAGCGTTGTCAGTAGCCCTCAAATACCCGGGAAGGGAACAATGTGTGGTACTCAGTTGGGAAACGCTGTTAAAATTTATAGAAGCTCGGTTAACTTAATGCTACTTATCTTAATTTTGTAATCCCAATGCTTACTGGAATGTATCCGAAACGCTTTTTTAGCAGTTACCAAATGATCCTGACAGCCCTGTGTTTACTACATTTTGGTTGTCAGCAAAACCCACAGGATGCAGCTCAAACTACTGCGTCCAAGATGCCGTTGGAGGTGATCAGCAACGGTACAACCATTAACTATCAGGTCTGCGGTTCTGGTGATATCACGCTGCTGTTTGTTCATGGATGGTGCATTAACCAAGATTACTGGTCTTATCAGAAAGACGGGTTTTGCGATCAGTATAAAATTGTCACTATGGATTTACCCGGTCATGGTCAGTCCGGAAAGAACCGGGATGATTGGAGTATTCATCAGTTTGGAAAAGATGTGGTGTCGGTGATTGATCAACTCCAACTGGAAAACGTGATCCTGATAGGTCATTCCATGGGTGGTGATATTATTATGGAAGCCGCCCTGTCCAGCAACAAAGTAATTGCACTGGTTGGTGTAGACAATTTTAAAGAGGTTGGTATGGATTTCAACCAGGAATTGACAGAAGAAATTGCGGGTTTTCTGGACGTGCTTAAGTACAATTTTTCCGAAGTTGCCAGGGCTTATGCCGAAGGTGCACTGTTCCATCCCACTACCGATTCACTGGTAGTGAAAAAAGTGATCGGTGACATTCTCGACACAGATTCAACCATTGCAGTTGCCACTTTGAAAGAACTGTTCGATTACACTCCTAAAGAATCTGAAAAACTACAAGCACTCGACCAACCACTATTCCTGATCAATAGTAGCAATACTCCTACCGATACCGCAGCACTATCCGCCACTGGTGTTACCTACGACGTTTTGGAAATTGCGGCAACCGGGCACTATCCAATGATTGAAAAACCCGGAGAATTTAACCAGCTGTTGAAAAGAGTTTTGGAACAGGTGGAACAAAGCTATTGATGTAAACTGGAACCTTCCACCTGTAAATGCGTTGAATAAAGTCCTTTCAGGTTCAAATTATGGTGAATCGGCAGCAAATAGAGTGGAGACGATGTGTTGAGCAGGATCTACCGGCAGTAAGGGATCTGCTAAAAAAGTCGGACCTGCCCTATCAGGATATTTCATTAGAAAAGATCTCCTTTATTGTGGCTTTGGCGGACAAAAAGATCATAGGCTGCATTGGCGTGGAACACTATGGAAAGCACGGATTACTGAGATCCATGGCGGTGCGGAATTCATGGAAAAACAAAGGTGTTGGCAGTTCCTTACTGAATCATTTTCTACGTCACTGCCATCAGATTGGCATTGAACAGGTTCATTTGCTCA
>JAUIKU010000333.1 GCA_030430675.1 Bacteroidia bacterium
GCATCCAGCAAAACCATTTGCATTTCTTGATGTAAAAACTCCTGCGAAAGCGAAACGCTGAATGAACCTGAAGAAGGATTTGGGAAAATTGAAATCGAATTGGATTCAATAGCTTTTTCCTCCAAACCAATTCGGGAAACCCCATCAAGGGTTAGGATGTGGATTTGGCCCTGGTTCACATCATAGTCAGGCACTCCAACAACTAAGTCTCGTTTTCCATCACCGTTAATATCATTTAACACTGTGAGATGTTCACCTGAAAAATCCGTGCTTGAAACTGTAAAAGGAAGAAAAGGCTTTGTTCCTCCAGCCGCTTTTAAAATTGATGAACTTTTAATTCCTCCCTGTTGGTTAAGAAATAATATTCTAACCAGATTGGTTGAAACAGAATCAATGTAGCCCAAGAATGAGCCTGATAATATATCGTCCACCCCGTCACCATCAATATCGCCTGGGTTCGCAACTGAATAGCCTAAACCACTTATTGAATCTTGTGGCATTACGAAACCTGTACTTTTATGATGAAGGCGTGATATTGACGAAATATTTAATTGATTATCCAAGAATAGTATCCATATAGCACCCCTATCCAAATATGCAATATCATCTCCAGGAGCACCAGCAATAATTTCAGGAACCCCATTATTATCTATATCAAACCCAGCGGAAAGACCTTCACCAAACTTATATTCGGCTAATAGTCCATTAGAAATTATGGTAGAATTATTGTCATAGCTTTTATATCCTTTTACTGTTCCATCGGAATTCAACTTAATCAGATACACTCTGCCCGAATTGTTAAATGAAACATCACGATAAGGCGAACCGACCAATAACTCAGGTATCCCGTCATTATCTACATCTGGCATTCTAGCCAAATCCCAACCAAACCTTTCATCGGCCTGTAGATTTTCTGTAAAACCTCCTTTACTATCTCCGATCTCCACACTTTTAACTACCAATCCGTTTGAATTTAGAGAAAGTATCCAAACAAGGCCTTCTGTGCTTGATTGCCCGTTGCTGGCAGGGGAACCGACAGCTAGCTCTGTAGTACCATCCTTATCAATATCTCCCAGGTTTGCTAGTGCAAAACCAAAACGCGCGTTAAAACCAATCTGACCATTAAAACCACCTAGACCAAAACCAATCTTTGCAGTATCTTTTACCGTGCCATTGGAATTCATAAATAAAATATAAACTGTGCCATTATTACCGCTTGGCCCAACAAAGGGTGCTCCTACAGCAATATCTTCTACGCTATCTTTGTTCAAGTCTCCAATTGAAGTTGATGCTTCACCGAAACTCCCCCCATTTGCCGGTCTGATATCAACATCATTTTGCTTAATTGTTTTTAAAGACAATACAGACCCTGCCTGCCCATACCCAACAAAAGTTAAGGCTGTAAAAAAGAGTGTATAAATGGATCGTTTCATAGTAAAATTGTTAGGAGATGAAATGTTTAATTGCTTATAATAACTTTACTTACCGCTACCAAACCTCCAGCTTTACAATGCAAATAGTAAATTCCGGCAGGTTGCTTAAGCTCCAATTCCATTTGAGGAGTTTGCAGGTTTTCAACCTTCTTTTCCCATAGTTTTCTGCCTGAAGCATCCAGCAAAACCATTTGCATTTCTTGATGTAAAAACTCCTGCGAAAGCGAAACGCTGAATGAACCTGAAGAAGGATTTGGGAAAATTGAAATCGAATTGGATTCAATAGCTTTTTCCTCCAAACTAATATGAGAAACACCATCGAGGGTTAGGATGTGGATTTGTCCCTGGGCATTATTAAAAGCTGGAGCTCCCGCCAATAAATCTCTTTTACCATCAACATTTACATCTTTTAAAACGGATAAGGCAAAGCCAGCAAAATCTACATTTGGTGCATTGAATTGGCTGAATGGTGTACCACTGGAAGCAGTTAATAATGCTGAATTTTTAATAGTACCTTGTGTTGAAAGAAAGACTACATGGACCAAATTGGTTGAGGACGGATTAATATACCCCTCAGATGAACCAATGAAGATATCATCGATGCCATCGCCATCAATATCGTCTGCTGTTGCAATAGATCTACCGAAGTAGCTTATGGAGTCGGGATATGTACTTAAACCCACGCTGTTTCCATGAATGCGTGATATTGTAGTAATATTTAATTGGGTATCTAAGAATAGTATCCAAATTGCTCCCCTATTGAGATATGCTATATCATCACCTGGCACCCCTGCAATGATTTCTGCAACTCCATTACCATCAATATCAGCAGTTGCGGCAACGGACTCCCCAAAACTAAAATTGCTTTGTAATGCACCTACCATTCCCAATGTATTGTTGTCAAAAACGCTATGAGCCTTCACAGTGCCATTAGCATTTAATTTCAGGAGATAAATCGAACCAGTATTGTTCGTTCCAATATCGCTATCGTACGCACCCACTAATAACTCTGGCACTCCATCATTATCAACATCTGGAAAATAGGATAAGCTTCCTCCAAACCTATCTTCATTCCCAATGCTTCCTATAAATCCTCCTTTTCCCTCGCCAATCTCCACGCTCTTTTGGACAGTTCCGTTCTGATCAAGCGATAGAATCCACAAAACCCCTTCTTTGTTGCCTTGACCATTTTTGAAAGGATTCCCAACCGCCAGTTCAATTGTACCATCATTATCTATATCTCCGAGATAAGTAAGAGCAGCTCCAAATCTACCTTCAAAGCCTGTCACACCGTTAAAACCAGACAAGCCGAAACCTATCTTTGTGGTATCAAGTACGCCTCCTGTAGAATCCAGAAATATTATATATACAATACCCTGATTGCTAGTGGGACCGGAAAACATTGCGCCAATAGCAATATCTTCTGTACCATCGTTGTTAAGATCGCCTAGTGATGTGGAGGAAGATCCAAAAACTGCGGGTTGACTAGATACTACTCCAACATCATTATGCTCAATAGTTTTAATTGACAAAACACTGCCAGCCTGCCCATACCCAACAAAAGTTAAGGCTGTAAAAAAGAGTGTATAAATGGATCGTTTCATTTTAATGATATTTAAAAATCTCAAGTTAAGGTATTTGCCTATTTGGCCACTGGCACTTTTTCCATTTCCATAGGTTCCTGGCTCTTTTCTTCTCTTGCTGTTGTATGGGTTACAATATCCATTTCGTCTACCAAGTAGCCTGCTCCGGCAAACTTGTCTACTATAAATAATACGTAGCGAACGTCTACCATAATATTCCGGCAGCGGTCAATGTCATAATTATAATCGCTCATGGTACCTTCCCAGGTACGGTCAAAGTTTAAGCCGATCAGTTCCCCTTTCCCATTAAGGGCAGGACTACCCGAGTTTCCTCCTGTAGTGTGGTTTGAAGCAATAAAGCAAACTGGCATTTTATCGCCATCTGCATATTTGCCATAGTCTTTTGATTTG
>JAUIKU010000091.1 GCA_030430675.1 Bacteroidia bacterium
CCCCAGCACATGCTGATGAGAGTGGCAGTTGGTATTCACGGTGAGAATATCGAGGCTGCAATTGAAACCTACAACCTGCTTTCCGAAAAATGGTTTACTCATGCCACTCCTACCCTGTTCAATGCAGGTACACCCAAACCCCAGTTGTCCTCATGTTTCCTGTTGAACATGAAGGAAGACAGTATCGATGGAATTTATGACACGTTGAAGCAATGTGCCAAGATATCACAATCGGCCGGAGGTATTGGATTAAGTGTACATCATGTACGAGCCAAAGGTTCTTATATCAAAGGTACCGGGGGTACTTCCAATGGTATCGTTCCCATGCTGCGTAATTTCGACATGACCGCACGCTATGTAGATCAGGGCGGAGGAAAAAGAAAAGGAAGTTTTGCCATTTATCTGGAACCCTGGCATGCCGACATCTTTGCTTTCCTGGATCTGAAAAAGAATCATGGCAAAGAAGAACTGCGTGCAAGAGACCTGTTCTATGCCCTTTGGGTACCCGATCTATTTATGAAGCGGGTGGAGCAAAACGAAAATTGGTCACTCTTCTGTCCTAATGAATGTCCCGGATTATCCGATTGTTATGGTGAAGAGTTTGAAAGACTGTATGAAAAGTATGAAAAAGAAGGTCGGTTCCGCAAACAGATAAAAGCTCAGGACCTCTGGTTTGAAGTTCTGGAAGCACAGATCGAAACTGGCACTCCTTATATGTTGTATAAAGACGCCGCCAACAAGAAATCCAATCAGAAGAACCTCGGTACTATAAAATCCAGCAATCTGTGTACGGAGATTATTGAATATACTTCGCCTGATGAAGTTGCCGTTTGTAACCTGGCTTCCATCGCCCTGCCCAAGTTTGTCACGGAAGATGGCTCTTTTGACCACCAACAACTATACGATATCACTTATGTGATCACTAAAAACCTGAATAAAGTGATCGATATCAACTATTATCCGGTGGTAGAGGCCAAAAACTCTAACATGCGTCACCGACCAATTGGCATCGGAGTACAGGGCCTGGCCGATACTTTTATCAAATTGCGTATGCCATTTGATTCCGATGAAGCCAAAGGGTTGAATCAGGACATTTTTGAAACCATTTATTTCGCCTCAATGTCCGCTTCAAAGGACCTGGCCAAAATCGATGGTCCTTACGAAACCTTTAAGGGTTCACCGGTATCCAAAGGAATTTTTCAATTCGATATGTGGGGTGTTACCCCCGGTTCCGGACGCTGGGATTGGGACAGCTTAAAGAAAGAAGTCAAGAAGCATGGTGTGCGGAATTCATTGTTGCTTGCACCAATGCCCACGGCTTCAACCTCGCAGATTTTGGGTAACAATGAATGCTTCGAGCCATATACCTCCAATATTTATACCCGTCGTACCCTGAGTGGAGAGTTTATCGTTGTAAATAAACACCTGATGAGAGATCTGATCGATTTAGGTCTCTGGAACGACGGCATGAAGAACCGGCTGATCGAAGCCAATGGCTCTGTCCAGGGCATCCCGGAAATACCTCAAAACGTCAAGGATCTTTACAAAACTGTTTGGGAAATTTCTCAAAAGGTAATTATTGAAATGGCATCGGATCGCGGGGCATATATCTGCCAGAGTCAAAGTATGAATATACATATCCAGGATCCTAACTTCGGAAAAATGACCTCCATGCACTTTTACGCCTGGAAAAAAGGTCTAAAGACCGGTATGTATTACCTGAGATCCAAAGCCGCTACAGACGCAATCAAGTTTACCCTGGACAAAGATGCTCTGAAGAAATCAGAGGGTCAGGAAGCCAGCACCGCGGAACCAGTTGCCGGTACCGGAGCCATGTCAATGGCCCAAAAGCAGTCAGACATGCAATGTTCTCTGGATAATCCGGATGAATGCATCGCCTGTGGTAGCTAAGAACTACAATATCAAACACTAAAAAAGAAGACCACGCCCGAAGGCGTGGTCTTTTTAAATCAGGGAACAACTGATCAACGGGTTATATAGTAGACGGAACTTTATTTAAAAGGGTTGGCAAGTATTCGACCAGACCCTACAATCCCAGTAAAGGCAGGTGTTTAACCCGGTGATATGTCAGCGCCACTTTGATGCACTTTATTAACTCCTCCTCCGGAAGCTTATCTTCTATCTTAAAAATCATCGCCCGATTTCCCTCAAATTCAAACAGGTCATCATAGACAGCTTTGAAAGTAGGTACCAGCCGACTGGTACACTTGAAATAAATAGCATATTGACCCGGTGTCTTTTTCTTCCAGTCAATTCTAATGGTACTTCCTTTTTTAGCCAGATAGCTCGGTTCGCCCCATTTTAAGGTTTCTTCCAAATACCCTATAGCTTCAATTTCATCCGCTACCTGCAAAATCAGTTGTCTAAGATATTGTAATTTCTCCCGCACGGCCTCCGGATAGGAAGCAAACACAGTTTCCACCTGTGGATTTTTTTGAACCTCCAGCTTTTGCATATATCAAGTCCTCAATTTCATAATTGCCTTACAATATTAACCACCCCCTCCAACAGCCAGCGATCGGCTGCATCAAAGTCATCCAGCCTATCGCTATCGACATCGAGGACCATACTTACCTGCCCATTGCTTATGACCGGCAATACGATTTCGGATTTTGATTGACTGCTGCATGCTATATGACCGGGAAACCGCTCTACATCCGGCACCACTATTACCTGCCTTTTTTCCCAGGCTGTGCCACATACACCTTTGCCCCTGGCTATCCGGGTACAGGCTACCGGACCCTGAAATGGGCCCAAAACCAGTTCTTCTCCTTTTACCAGGTAAAACCCCACCCAAAAATATCCAGCTGCCTCTTTTAAGGCAGCCACTATATTGGATAGATTGGCAATAAGGTCAGGTTCATCTTTGACCAATGCTTCTATTTGAGGTAACAACGACTGGTACCTCTTTCCTTTGTCTTGGCTTTCTGAGATCTCAATATGATGCATCTGTGTGGTAGTAAGTTTTTAAAGAATCTCCTGCTATTATACGCTCTTCCTGACAAACCATTGCAATTTTGGGGGCAACTATCCCCTCCCCGAATGCCTGCTGCGAAGTAAACACCCTGGCTTCGTCCCAGATGTTTTGATCCAGTAGACTGCCTAGAAGTTTAGCTCCTCCTTCAACCAAAATACTATTTATCTGTCGCTGGTACAGATCATCTAAAATACCCATCAGGAAATCCGGGGTCTTAATGTTTATGAGCTCCAACCCGGAGTTAACCTCGGATTTAATGCGATTGTAGCACAATGTGGATACCTTGCCGTCAAAAAGCTTTAAACCTGGTGGCAAAACCAACCGGGGGTCCAGTACCAACCTTACGGGATTCTTCCCGAACCAATCACGCACGGTCAATGCCGGATCATCCCGATAGGCGGTATTACGTCCCACCATGATGGCATCCTCCTGAGCGCGCATTTGATGAACCAGCTGTCTGGAATATTTGTTACTAATCCATTTTGAATCGAAATTGGGTCGTGCCAGGTAGCCATCGATGGTCTGGGCCCACTTCAGGATAATATAAGGGCGATGCTTTTGGTAAAAGGTAAAGAATCTTCGATTTAAAAATAATCCCCTGTCTTTTAAAATATTCTCGGTCACCTCGATACCATGCTGACGCAATTTTTCCATTCCCTTACCGGCAACCAGCGGATTAGGGTCCCGGTTGGCAATTACCACCCGTTTTATCCCAGAAGCAATGATCAGGTCGGCGCAAGGTGGTGTTTTACCGTGGTGTGAACAGGGCTCCAGGTTTACATAAAGTGTGCTGTCCCCCAGGTACTCCTGATGGTTCACCGAGTTTATGGCATTGACCTCAGCATGCGGCCCTCCAAAGCTTCCGTGCCATCCCTCACCTATTATCCGGTCCTGGTACACTATTACACAACCAACCATGGGATTGGGGCTAACCCTGCCCTTTCCCAGGCCGGCCAAATCAAGGGCCCGTTGCATATATTGATAATGCGTATCCAATTTTAATCCATGGTCTAATCCAAAGATAGGTATTATGCCACAACCCCGAATATCCGATGGCAAACATCGAAAGGTAGCAGTCAAAGTTCTGTAATTTTCATAGTTTCGAAGCTATGATGATCAACAATACCAGGTACTTGCGAAAACAACTTCGCAACCGGTTGAGCAATCACTATCAGCAGATGGAGGCAGATAACATTGCCGGATTAATTATCGAACATTTCCTGGGCATCTCCGGTACCTTGCAGTTGATTAATCAGGAGATAACTGTGAGTGAGAATACCTTACAGCAGTTGGAGTCTGCTTTGCAACGACTCGAAACAGGGGAACCTGTTCAATACGTCCTTGGATATAGTGAATTCTACGGCCGGCGATTCATTACGGATTCCCGGGGCTTAATTCCACGTCCGGAAACAGAAGAACTGGTTCAAATGGTGTTGGATGACGGATATACTGGTGAAAACAACATTCTGGATATTGGTACCGGCAGTGGCTGTATTGCCATTACCCTGGCCCTGGAAACCAAGGCCAGGGTTTATGCACTGGACAAAGATCCGGGAGCCCTGGAGCTAGCCCGCGAAAATGCTCATCTGCTGGGAGCCACAGTAAATCTGCTTCAGGAAGATCTATTAAAAAGTCAACCGCATTTACCCCAACTGGATGCCATAGTAAGCAACCCTCCCTATGTGCCCCAAAGTGACCGGGAGTCAATACATCAGCGGGTAAAGGACTACGAACCGGCAGGTGCTTTATTCGTTCCGGACCAGGCACCGCTGTTGTTCTACCAAAGAATAGCCGAACTGGCTCCGCTATACCTGAAGCCGGGCGGGCGGGTATACCTGGAAATATACCACACCGCAGGCCCGGCAATATCGGCACTTTTCCGGAAGCCTCAATGGTCTCAGGTGATTGTCAAAAAAGACCTCCACGGGAAAGACAGGCTGGTGAAAGTTACCTGGAGCCCAGATCTATAGATTGAGCCTTAACGTGGCGAAGAAATTTCTAGGCGCCTGTACCATATACCCCGGCCCATCTATAACGCCATCATAGTCAACGTCTACCGGAGCTCCGTTGGTGAAATACAATTCATCAAACAGGTTGTTTAACCTCAGATCGAGTTCATGTGATTTCCAGGTGATAAGCAGATGGGCGTTTGCTACAAAGAAATCCGGCATGATCAGGTCTGGTTGATTAGTAAGTTCTAAAAAAGACTCACTCACATAACGCCCTGAAACTCCAAAAGTAAGGTGTGATCCGAACTTGTACTCTGCCCTGGCATTGATCAACCAGTCGGGGGTTAATATATTTTCCACGTCATGGTAGGTCTCACCGCTGCCACCGGGTGCAAATGTTTTTACCCGGCTTTTCATGTAGGTCGCCTGACCGCCGAGTGTAAGCTGATCATCCGGTTTCCAGTTCCAATCCACTTCCAGCCCGGTGCGGTAACTATCAGGTATGTTCTGCCTTAGTTGCACGAATCCCTCTACTATATAATCACCGGTGGGAGCTATCTCATCCTTAAAGTCCATATAGAAAATATTGGCCAGCACCTGAAAACCACCAAATGTCATGTCTGTGCCGATCTCCAGGTCAGTCACATATTCTTCTCTAACGGAGTTTTTGTCAGTTACCACCTCCAGGTTATAAGCATTGATGGTAGTAGCTCCCAGAATGTCGGCCCGGGTAGGCTCACGGCCGCTATACCCCAACGACAGAAAGAAACTGGTGGCATCATAAGCCTGAAAACGTACCCCTACTTTGGGGTTTACAAAGCTCCAGTTCCGATCGGGTATGGTAAGCCCATTTGTGTTCACTCCCTGTGATTCCAGGTAATCCAGGTCCGGAGTGAAATCCATTCCCACCAGTCTAAATTGTATGTCTCCGAAAACGTTCCAGCGGCCAAAATCCTTATCGGCCTTCCCAAAAAAGCTTATCTCATCCTTGTCGGTTCGGTCCTTGTAGTAAGGGTTGTCCCTTTCTGGCAGGTAACCCTCCTCATTAACCCGCTTGAAATTGTAGATGTGCACGCCAGCATCGGTTTGCCATCCCGAATTCAATTCTGCACTTACCGAAGTCATAAACCCGTAATGATCATTGGTGAGCGGGTAATTTATCTGTACGATATTACCGGTACCATCATCAAACCCGTAGGGAAAATCGCCTTCGGATCCCCCGTAATAGACGGTGGAGTTTAAACTTAATTGCTGGTCAAACCAATGCGTGTGCTGTAATTGTACCAGGTTTTGTGAGAAATCATCTTCATCCCCGGGATCCAGATAATTTGTGCGGGGCTCTGTATTGATGTCATCGATAAAAACCGGCAGGTAGGCCAGCTCATTGCGATTCTGACCCCTTAGAACATTCAGTTTTACCAGGTCCTTTTTGCCGAAATACCCAGCTGAAAAGAACAGTGATTCGCCATTGCTTCCCGAATGGAACTTATATCCATCTGAGTACGATTTTGAGAACCGTGCGCTAAAGGCAAATTTGTTTTGAATCAATCCGCTGGAGATAGCGGCACTGGCCATGAACGACCCAAAAGAACCCGCGGTAAACGCCAGACTGCCTGAAGGCTCACTGTTGTTTATACGTACAGATTCATAGCTTATCGACCCCGCATAGGAAGCGGTGCCGTTGGTACTGGTTCCCACTCCTCTCTGTACCTGTACCGATTGTACATTATTGCTAAAATCAGGGAAATTTGAGAAAAACACTCCCTGGTCTACCATGTCGTTAAGAGGCACACCGTTTAAAGTGATGTTGATCCTGGTCTGGTCTATGCCCCTGAGTCGCATTAGCGAGTAGTTGGCAAAGTTAGACCCGGATTCCGAATGGGTCAGTATTGAAGGTACTATGCGTTCAAGATTCAGCGTGGCATCCTGGCCCCAGTACTCGTTTAAAATCTGGCGACGGGGTACCGTGGTCTGGGTCACCGGTTGGTCCTGCTGCGCGCGAATTGATTTCACTACAACTTCCTCCAGCACCATACTGGGAACCATGCTAATAACTAAATCTGATCTATTGGAACCTGCAGCTATTACCTGTGTCCGGTATCCTACGAAAGACACCTTAATTTCAACATCATCGGACCCGGTGGTTTCCATGCTAAATGTTCCCTCCTGGTCCGAAATGGCCTGTTGATTTGATCCAGACAGCAGAATATGCGCTCCCACCAGTGGTTCATCGGTTTCAGCATCTTTTATCTGGCCTGTCAGCGTTGATTGTGCCCAGCTATTGAGCATGATCACCATGGTCAGCAAGACCATAGCAGCATTGCGTTTCATATTGTTTTAGTTTTTGGTGAAACAAATCAGAAACCAGGGGTTGTCTCTGAACATTGTGTTTCCCAGATCCCTACGCCGGCATTATCCGGATCAGGTGCATCATGCCATTGACATGATTGGGTGTAATCTCAGCCTGTATTTTAGGCACCCCTTTGGAACAAAGTTAACAGTTAAATAACACTAGGCAAAACCTTTCACAAAATTTGCGGCAGTACGGAATCTCTGTGGATCTTCTCCTGATACCAGGGCAAAAGGCACTCCGGACCCGGCTATCTCCTGCCAATAAATATCAAATAACTGTTGTCGTTTATCGGGATGCTCTCTCAGTGGGTCCGGCTGCCAGGGGAGATCTATATCAGTCAACAGGTAACCGTGGTAATGTCTTTGTTTTATTTGATGCAATATCCAGGGATGAACATCCTGATATTTAAACCGGCTCCAAATCTTTATTACCCGCAGATCGGTATCACAGAACAAGAACGGTTTATTGGTATCAGCAAACCTGTCCTCATTGCTCAATTGTCCTCTGGCAATTTCCAGCAGATCGTCTTTGCCATAAGGGCGATCCAGCTGCTCCAGGTAGGTGCGTGCATATTCTTCCACCATGGGACATTCAAAATGGTGAGACAACCTTTTGGTGAGTGAGGATTTACCAGTGGATTCTGGCCCGATGATAACAATTTTTTTCATGCACTTAAGCTTGCCGGAGTCATTGTTTTGCGCCAGGCAAGATAACCGGCAATGGCCATGCCAATGTAAACCAAATACAGCAGGCAATAAAAATAAATGCCCTTATAGAAATAAATGCCAGTGGCCAACAGGTCTACCACAAACCATATGATCCAGTTTTCTATCTTCTTTTTGGCAGTGAGCCACATGGCAGACAAACTAAGTATGGAAGTGGTGCTATCCCAATATGGAAGTGAGGCATCCGTGTAAAGTTCCAACAGTTTCCCGGAAACGTAAACAGCCAGCGCCGATACCAGGAGCAGCACACTCATGGTCTTACTGCCGGTTAGCGTAACTGGTATTTTTTGTTGGGATTGCTCCCGTGGTGCCACCCAGTAATACCAGCCATATATGTTGAGTATTAAAAAAAAGATATGCAGGATAAAATCCGCATACAATTTGGCTTGAATAAATATTACGAACGAAATGATCACGTAAATGATGCCAGCCGGCCAGGTGAGGACATTCTGCCTAATGAGGAACCAAACACACAACAAGCCAAAAATCAAGCCTGCAAATTCCAGTAATTTGATCCCGGAAGCATAGTTGATGGCTTCCTGAAAAAAACCCGCAAATTCCATGAATCTCAAATATAGGTTTTAGGGTGCTATCACCGGATCGATGGCCACTAAAATATTTTGACTTTCTTTTTTTAGTTAATCAATGTGTGTAGCTTTGTCTGGCAAATAATACCAAATATTAATTATTTGCCATGCCCATCGAATCATCCAAATTTCTTTACGAAGCGCTTACTTACGATGATGTACTGCTGACTCCAGGCTACTCGGAAGTATTGCCCAAGGATACCATTGTCAGCAGCCGTCTTACCAGGAATATTCCTTTAAACATTCCCTTTGTATCGGCAGCGATGGACACCGTTACCGAATCAGAACTGGCAATCGCCATGGCTTTGGATGGCGGTATTGGTATCATTCACAAAAACATGACCAAAGAAGCTCAGGCAGCCCAGGTGAGAAAGGTAAAGCGATCTCAAAGTGGCATGATCCTGGACCCCATCACTCTTAATGGCAAGTCCACCCTGGGTGATGCGGCACATATCATGAAAGAATTCCGGATCGGTGGTATACCGGTTATCGATGGCTCTGGTAAACTCTCGGGGATTATTACCAACCGGGATCTGCGTTTTCAGAAAGATCTTACCATTCCTGTGGTAGATATCATGACCCATGAGAACCTGGTAACAGCAGAAGAAGGGATAAGCCTGGAAGAAGCTGAAGAAATCTTGATGCAGCATAAGATTGAAAAGCTTCCCATAGTGGATAGCGAAGGTAAACTCCGGGGATTAATTACCTATAAGGATATTTTAAAGAACAGCGACCGTCCTTTCGCCTGCAAAGACGAATACGGCCGTCTCAGGGTCGGTGCCGCAGTGGGTGTTACCGCCGATATCCGTGAGCGTATTGAATTGTTGATCGAAGCCGGGGTAGATGTTATCACCATTGACACTGCCCATGGGCACTCAAAAGGAGTGATCGATGCCTTAAAGCAAGTGAAAAAGGAGTTCGCAAACCTGGAAGTTATCGTTGGGAATATTGCTACCGGCGATGCGGCCAAGGCATTGGCGGATGCGGGGGCAGACGGTGTCAAAGTAGGTGTGGGACCGGGAAGCATCTGTACTACCAGGGTGATCGCCGGGGTGGGTGTACCTCAACTTTCAGCAGTAATTGAAGCAAGCCAAGCTCTGGAAAGTTACCAGGTACCTGTTATCGCCGACGGTGGTATTCGGTTTTCCGGGGACGCAGTAAAAGCCCTGGCAGCCGGGGGCAGCAGTGTAATGATTGGGTCTATGCTGGCTGGAACTCAGGAGGCGCCCGGTGAAATGATAATCTATGAAGGCAGGAAATTCAAGACATACCGTGGAATGGGTTCGGTAGAAGCCATGGAACACGGCTCCAAAGATAGGTACTTCCAGGATGCTGAAGATGATGTACAGAAATTGGTCCCAGAGGGAATTGTAGGCCGTGTACCTTACAAGGGGAACGTTTCCGAGGTACTGTTCCAAATGGTTGGCGGCTTGCGCGCCGGAATGGGCTATTGTGGAGCTGCGGATATCAGCCGCCTGCATCAGGCAAAGTTTGTTAAAATCACCAATGCCGGGGCCAGGGAAAGTCACCCCCACAATATCCAAATCACACGGGAAGCGCCGAACTACAGTAGGTAAAGTCATACCAATATTTTTGTATCTTGGGCATCAATTTGAATCCTGGGTTTGAGTTATGCTTGCATCTTCCGGTATCATAAGGTTCACCATTGCTTCGGCCATTGTCTGCTGGCTGGGTCTGTGCCTGGTCGACCTTATGATAGGGTTTGAAATCAGAAATGCCAATGTGGAATTGGGAGTACCCAGGTTCCTTTCCATCATACTGCTTACCGGGTACATCGTCTCCTTATTTTACCACTACAAGTACCGGTTGGCCACTGCGGATAATTTTAATTTTGTGGAACTGCTGTGGCGGGTATTCGTCACCGGGCTGATCGCCACTATTGTATCGGTTTTCATACAGTTCTTTCTTTCCTTTGTGGTATCGGGCTCCAAACTGGCACAACACGAGCTGTTGTTAAGTTTGCTCTATCACATCAATATCGGGCTGATTCTGGCGTTTGTAATCTCTACTTTCCTGGTTTGGAAAAAACTGGTTTTGTATCAGAAAACCAAGGCACTACTGCGAACCTGGCAGGTATTCGAATATTCGTTTCTGGCCAGCTTACTCTTTCATTTTGTGCCTCATGTCCGGTTTGATCTTCCTTTCTCACTGATCTTTGCATTCCTGGTGGCACTGGGCCTTGTGATCAGCCCGAATTTAAAATGGATTGCTTTTTTGAATTTCAAACAGAAATGGAAAAGCATATTGTTGATTTTATTGATCCTGCTATACCTGTGCTATTTCCTGTTTTACTTGCTGGATCAGAAGGACAATGAGCTACTTATCTCAGATTTAACCAGTCATGTTTCGGTATTGGCAATTTATACGTTTATTATCCTGTATGCCATTTCATCGCTGTTGGTAACCCTGTTCAATCTTCCCACCACTTCCGTATTTGAACAAAAACTGGAGGAGGTGGTCAATTTCCAAAGACTGAGCCAATCCACCCATACCGGCCAAAACCAGGATGAGATTTACGACTTGCTGCTGGAAAGTTCTATGAGTGCCACTTTTGCCAATGCCGCCTGGTTTGAATTGAACCATAAAACCAACGGAGAGGGGATGATTACCAAAAGTATCAAACCGGCAGATATCGAGAAAATAAGAGCGGCATTAAAGGAGCAAAACCCCAAAAAGAGCAAAAGAACTGGGGTTACTTCACGGGTATCCAACCAGAACAGTACGCTAGTAGAAAACATCAAGCACTCCTACTTTAAATCCGTGCTGGTGTATCCTCTTGAGGTACAAAATGAAAAGATTGGCACCATGGTATTGCTGAAGGAGGTTTCGGACGGATTTAACAATGACGTGGTCAACATTGTAAATACCTTTGGGAACCAGGCGGCAGTTTCCATCGAAAATCATCGATTGCTGCAATCTGCCATAGAAAATGAACGATACCTGGAGGAACTCAGCATTGCAAAAAGAGTTCATGAAAGTCTATTGCCTTCTACGCTGGAATGCAACGAGTATTTCGATATTACCGCTTACTCCAAACCTGCCGATGAAGTTGGGGGTGACTATTACGACACACACAGGATATCGGAGGATAAATTTGCCCTGATCATTGGGGATGTTTCCGGCAAAGGAACATCTGCTGCATTCAATATGTCCCAAATGAAAGGAGTATTCCATAGTCTTGCCCAAATTGACATGGATCCTCAAGAATTCCTGGTGAAAGCCAATGAAGCATTGGGGCGCTGTTTGGAAAGGACATCCTTTATTACCTTGTCATACTTCATTCTGGATACCCGCGAAAAATCGGTTATGTTCAGCAGGGCGGGACATTGCCCTTCTCTATACTTTCAGCAATCTAAGTCCAAACTGGAGTTTTTGAAGAGTAAAGGACTGGGTCTGGGGATTATTCGTAACCAAGAGTATTCTAACTACGTAGAAGTCAATCGATTCAACATTGGGACAGGTGACCTGTTGGTGATGTATACTGACGGCATTACGGAAGCTAAAAACCCAATGGGAGAAGAATTCGGCTATGAGCGATTAAAGCAGGTGGTATCGGACAATATCAACAAATCGGCGGTGGAAATTCAAAAAGCCATTGTACAGGGATTATTGGACTTTACCCAGGTGGGCGAAATAGAGGATGATTTTACCACTATGATTCTGAAATTCAGGTAAAAACTTTAACATTTTTATACCGTTATTAACTATATATGCAGATTTCGAGTGTTTTAGAGGATGGGAGTTACATAATAAGCATCGACGGCGATGTGGATGCAAGTTCATCCATTAAGTTGGATGAGGCCATTGCCCAGGCAGTGGCAGATGGCCAGTCAGATATTCTGATCAATTGTGAAAACCTCAATTATATTTCCTCTGCGGGTTTAGGTGTGTTTATGTCGTACATTGAAGAATTGAAAGCTAAAAACATTCGAATGGTTTTGTTTGGTTTAAGTGAACGGGTTGAGAATGTGTTTAAGGTTTTGGGTCTGGATCAGTTGTTGAACATCGTGGAAACCAAAGACCAGGCAAAGCAGCGAACTCATGAATAATCAACTGAAGGTTCCTTGTCGTAAGGAGAAATTGAAGGATGTGCGCCAGTTTGTAGAACAATTTCTACAGCAGCGCGGTGTGTCCGAGATCGAAGCAGGAGAAATGGTATTGGCGGTTGATGAGGTTTGCGCCAATCTCATGATCCATTCACACCAATGCAATCCCCGCAAGCATATCGGGGTGAAGATTAAAATGATCAACCACGATCAGGTGCAATTCGAGATCAGTGATTATGGTGTGGGGTTTAATTTTTGCCGGTATAAGGAGCCCTCCCTGGAAGATATTATTAAGGAAAAGAAAAAAGGAGGCGTTGGATTAATGCTGGTTAAAAGAATCATGGACAGCATGGAATTCATCCGGAAAGCCAATCGAAATGTATACAGAATGGTTAAAAGAGTGCATTCCGTCTGAACAACACAAGACAGCAATTAACATTTTTTAGCAATCCTAACCGCTTCTGTCTCTAAAAAATTGGTTAAAATTGCACAACTTTTTTGCCATCCCTGTGAGCCTCACCACAATCATCCGTCATTTCCTGTTAGCTTTTTTAGTGATCGCCTGGGCTGCTTCCTGCACGGTACTACAACACGGAAGTCCCGATATAGTTACCATTGAGGACAGCCCGGTGAGTACGGAAGAGTTTCTGTACGTCTACAATAAGAACAATCTGAACACAGGTCCGGTGGATTCCACTGAGATACGAGATTACCTCGACCTGTTCATTAATTTCAAATTAAAAGTGAGGGAGGCAGAAGCACTGGGCCTGGATGATGACTCCACTTTTATTCAGGAACTCGAAGGGTATAGAAGGCAACTGGCAACACCCTATCTTACGGAGACAAAATTATTGGACTCGCTGGCCAATATAACCTATGAGCGACTGAAAACAGAGGTAAATGCTTCCCACATACTAATCCAGGTACCAGAAAATGCCACACCGGAAGACACGCTGTCCGCTTACCGTAAATGTATGGAAGTGAGGGAGCGGATTATCAAAGGAGAAGATTTCAACCAGGTAGCTCAACAAGAATCCCAGGATCCTTCAGCCAGGGAAAACAAGGGCAATCTGGGGTATTTTACTGCAATGCAGATGGTATACCCGTTTGAGGATGCCGCTTATCGGTTGCCGGTGGACAGCGTCTCTTACCCAATCCGCACCAGCTTTGGATATCATTTAATAGAGGTGCATGATAAACGACCTTCACAGGGAAGGGTCCAGGTAAGTCATATTCTGGTTAGGGCTCCCGCGGGAATGTCTCACTCGGATTCCCTGCTCTCGGCCAACAGGGCCAGAGAAATTTATGTTAAGGCCATCAATCAGGAGGATTGGGATTTGCTGTGTCGACAGTTTTCCGAAGATTCCGGAACTAAAATGAAGGGTGGCAAATTGCCGTGGTTTAAAACTGGGGATATCAGTAACATACCGTCGTTTGAAGAAACAGCCTTTAACCTTAAAACCATTGGTGAAATCAGCAAACCGGTGAAGACGGCCTATGGCTGGCATATCATTCGTCTGGAAGGGAAACAGGATTTAGAGAGCTTTGAGACCCTGGAACCCAAAATCCGCGCCAATATATCTGCTAATTCCAGGGCTGAATTGAATCAACAGGAGTTAATAAAACGTTTAAAAAAAGAAAACCAGTTCAAGGAAAACAGGCAGATAGTGGAAGAAGCGCTTAGCTATGCCAATGATTCGCTTAGGCAGGGGACATGGCATGCTTCTGAAAATTGGGAAATAAGCAATAAAACAGTGTTTAGCATAGGTGATTCGGTGTACTCGGCAGCTGGTTTTTATCGTTATGTTGAAAACAATCAGCCATTTAAAGACCAACAGGATCCCGTGGCCATAATGAGGTCCGCCTACCAGGACTATTCCAAGAAGGCCCTTATTGATTATGAGGATGCGCATCTTGCAGATAAGTATTACGATTACAAAATGCTCTTACAGGAATACAGGGATGGAATATTACTTTTCCAATTAATGGAAGAAAAGGTCTGGAACCAGGCTATTCAGGATACCGTTGGTTTGAGCAGGTTCTTTGAGGAGAATCGGCAACAATATCAATGGGATACCCGGGCAGCCGCAAATATCTACAATGTCCAGGATGAAAAAGCGCTGGTGCAGGTAAAGGATTTTATTGCCAAAGGTTACTTCAGTTATCCCAAATACGATTTTTACAGTGAACAGGAAAGTTTTAATAAAGCCCAGGTAAGAATTCTAAATGATGTATCTCAGCAACTGTTGCAAAATGACAATCGCTACCTGGTATTGTCTTACGATACCCAAAACCCCAAACTGCATGAAATACGGGATAAAATAATAGAGAACCTGTTCACCAATGGCATCGATACTGCCAGAAGCGTTACCAGGCAGACAGAGCAGGGAACTCTGGGATTTATATTATATGTTGCCTCTCCAGAGGTAAAAGACCTGGTGGAGAATATGAACCAAACAGACCCGTTAACCATACAGTTTGAAAACGGATTTTTCCAACCCGGCGAAAATGAACTGGTGGAACGATTGAACTGGGAAACCGGCATGGAGGTATTTGAAGTGGATAACAGACTGGTCCTGGTGGAGATTACAGAGATATTGCCCCCGGGCAACCAGCAATTGGAGGAGATAAAAGGGCAGGTAATCTCGGACTATCAAACCCAGTTGGAGCAGGAATGGGTTCAGGCACTGAGAAACAAGTACCTGGTGGAAATTCATGAAAAAGAATTGGCAAAAGTATATGAGAAGTATTCTAATTAGCTTGGTTATTGTCGGAACAGGTAGCCTGATTTCCGGTTGTGACCTTTTCCAGATTAAGGAAAAGCAATCCGATGCTACCTTACAGACGCCCCCGATAGCCCGGGTTTATGACAAGTTCCTATACCCGGAAGACCTGGAGGGGTTAACCTCAGAAGCTATCAATAACTCCGACAGTTCGGATATCGCCGAACGATATATACAAAGCTGGATAAAAAAGCAGCTGCTAATCGATGAGGCCTCCTCAATGATTGATTTTGATGAAGCAGAAATATCCCGTAAAATCCTGGATTACCGGTATGCTTTAATGGTACACGAATTCAAACAATATCATATCAATAACCAGCTGAAAACAAATGTATCCGAGGATGAAATCCAGACCTATTACCAGGCCAATCAGGATAATTTTGAGCTCAAACAAAACATTATTAGGGGCATCTTTATCAAACTCCCCAAGGAAGCTCCCAAAATAAATACTGTTGGCAAATTGATTCGTTCGCAAAAGCCTAAGGACAAAGAGGAACTTGCTTCCTATTGTTTTCAATTTGCTACCTACTATACGTTGGAGGATACTGTTTGGCTAAATTTTGAAGAATTGATACAAAGTACTCCCCTGGCCAGCATTCCAAATCAGGAACAATACCTGAAAAACAACCGGTATGTGGAAACAAATGATCAGAATTTTCAGTACTTTCTTTACATCGATGAGTACAAGATTGCCGATCAAATTTCTCCTCTGGAATTTGTCAGGGACAATATTGAGGAAATAATTGTTAATAAAAGAAAAATTGCTTTAGCCAATCAATTGGAAACCGATATCTACTCAGAAGCACAGAGAAACAATGATTTTGAAATATACAGGAATAATTAGGATACTGGCTATACTGGTATTGGCACTGGTGTTCCAATCATCCCCCGCCCAGGAAACAGGGGCGGTGGTCGACAGGATCATTGCCAAGGTCGATGATAAGATCATCCTGCAGTCCGAACTGGAACACGCCTACCTGCAGTTTTTATCCAGTGGCCAGGTGAACCCGGGTACCTCCAAATGCAATATTTTCGAAAGCCTGGTAGTCAATAAGCTGATGGTGGCTAAAGCAGAGATCGATTCGATACTGGTATTGGATGTAGAGGTGGACCAAAACCTCGATCAACGAATGCAAATGATCTTATCACAGGTGGGAGGTAATGAACAGGCCTTGGAAAGCTACTATGGCAAAAGCCTGGTAGATATCCGTAATGAACTGCGGGAAAGTGTAAAAGAGCAGTTGATCATCCAGAGAATGCAAAGTACCATAACCTCCGATATTAGCGTAACCCCTGCCGAAGTCAAAGCGTTCTTTGACAGAATACCCAGGGACAGCCTTCCATACTTCTCCGCTGAGGTTTCCATCGGGCAAATTGTGACGGTGCCAGAAATTGGCAACGAGGTTAAAGATCGCACCCGAAATCAACTGCTGGAGTACAAAAAACGCATCGAAGCCGGAGAATCTTTTGAAGCCATGGCCCGGCAGTACTCGCAGGGACCATCTGCTCCCAAAGGTGGTAACCTGGGTTATCAGCAGAGAGGCGGGCTGGTGGCTCCTTACGAAGCGGCTGCACTGCAATTGGAACCGGGAGGAATATCTGATCCCGTTGAATCCGAATTTGGCTTCCACCTGATACAACTGATCAGCAGGCGGGGAAATGAATATGACAGTCGGCATATTTTATTGCAAATGGAACCATCGCAAGCGGACATAGACCAGGCCAGGCAGTATTTGGACAGCCTAAGGACTCTGATAGTGGAAGACAGTATGGCTTTCGAAAAAATGGCCAAGGAGTACTCCGATGAGCAAGGTACCGCTGATAACGGAGGGTTTATGGCCGATGAAACAGGATCTCCTTACGTGGCTACGGACAAACTTGATTTTGAGACCTTCCTAACGCTGGACACCATGAAACTGGGTACCATAACCCACCCTTTGGATTATCAGACCCAGGATGGTAAAAAAGCGGTAAGAATACTCTATTATAAGGATCGGAAAAAACCTCATCAGGCCAACCTTTTAGATGACTATCAGAAGATAGCAAATGCCACATTGGCCGAAAAGAAAAACAGGATATTGAATACCTGGTTCGATAAGGCCCGCAACGACGTCTTTATAGAAATCGATGAGGAATTCAATAACTGTCAGATTTTACAATAACTTTAGATTGTATGGAGCCCTATAAAACGGAGGTAGATGCGGCTAATGGCCTGTATGAAGCCTGTAATAAATTAAAATCAGAAATATCAAAAGTAATCATCGGGCAGGATGAGGTCATCGGGCTGGTGTTGACTTCTATCTTTTGTCAGGGACACAGCCTGCTGGTTGGTGTACCGGGCCTCGCTAAAACCCTGCTTATCCAAACGGTAGCTTCCGCACTAAGTTTAAAGTTTAACCGAATACAGTTTACTCCGGATTTAATGCCCTCAGATATTTTGGGTGCAGAAACCCTGGACAAAGAGCGCAATTTTAAATTTATCAAGGGCCCTATATTTGCCAATATTATCCTGGCAGATGAAATTAACAGGACTCCACCCAAGACCCAGGCGGCACTGCTTGAATCAATGCAGGAGTATAAGATAACCATCGCCGGCCACGACTATGAACTGGAGAAACCTTTTTTCGTACTGGCTACCCAAAACCCCATTGAACAGGAAGGGACCTATCCGTTACCTGAAGCACAGTTGGACCGGTTCATGTTCAACATTTTACTGGAGTATCCCAGTTATCAATCCGAAGTGGACATAGTAAAGAGCACCACCAGCAGTGAAGTACCCGAAATTCATCAGGTACTGTCAAAGGAGGAGATTAAATTTTATCAGGACCTGGTCCGCAAAGTACCGGTGGCAGATAACGTCATAGAATATGCCGTGAACCTGGCCCACAGTACCAGGCCAAAAACCGATAAAGCCAAAGATGTGACCAACAACTTCCTGGAATGGGGTGCAGGACCAAGGGCCTCCCAGTACCTGGTTTTGGCCGCAAAGTGCAATGCTCTTTTAAACGGCAAATACTCACCGGACATTGAAGATGTTCAAGCTACCGCCAAACCAATCCTGCGCCACCGTATTGTCAGGAACTTTAAAGCTGAAGCTGAAGAAGTAACGGTAGATCAAATCATAGATGAACTGCTTTAGCAGTTTATCGGTTAACCGCATTTAATGCCAGGCCTAAGTCAATTGTCATTTGGAATCTAGTTGATGAATGCTCTTTTGCTATTTGCGACTTGCTGTGTGCTTTAGTCGTCAGTTGGTAATAGTAAGAAAATCTCCCTGCAGTAGTGTAATATATTCCCTTAAGGGCAAACTGGCGGGACCGCCAGTGGGAAATCCATCAAAATCAAATGTACTGGAACAACAGGGGTCTTCCATAAACAACCTGCTCTCATGCACCTCAACCCGGGCACAGGTGTTGCGGGGCTCAAAGGAGCAGTTCCTCTCAAATGCCCGGTATTGATTG
>JAUIKU010000092.1 GCA_030430675.1 Bacteroidia bacterium
GGAAAAGTCTATATCCAGTTTATCGTAAGCAAAACCGGGGATATCACCCAGGTTAAAGTGATGAAGGGAATCGGATACGGATGTGATGAGGAAGCAGTAAGAGTGATGAAAGCGGCTTCCAAATGGAAACCGGCAAAACAACGGGGACGGGCAGTCAACAGTAGGGTAACCGTACCACTGATATTTAAGCTAACCTGAAGCAACCGGACCAGAAAATTTTACAACCCCGCTGCTTGGCGGGGTTTTTGCTTTGGTAGTTTGCAATGTCACATTTTGTAAATATCTTCGTAACTGCTTTTAGTTGCAACCAGCCTTACATAAACTCATAGACTATGTTATCAATTTTCAGGAACTGCCTGTGCGTATTGATGTTATTAGTAAGCGTGATACCCCTTTGGGGTCAGCAATGGCAGTTGGACCACGAAAGTAGCCCCGAAATCACTATCAGCGGTACCAGTACCCTTACTGATTGGACAGTGACTTGTGCCAATGTTCAGGACACCCCGGATCAGCTTAATCTGGATCTTCAAAATCCCGGGCAAATAGCGGAATTCGGATTTAAAGTTCCGGTAGCTAACATGGACGGTGGTCGTGGTTCCAGTATGAACGATAAAATCTTAAACGCCTTCCAGTCTTCCCAACACCCTTTTGTGGAATATCAGCAAACTTCCCCGGCCAGGGTTTCTGTACCTGATCAGTCCGGTGCCGTTACCATAACTTCATCGGGTAACCTTTCCATGGCTGGTGCCACCAAAGCGGTGGAGATAAAGAGTACTGCGGTAATCAAAGACGGAAAGCTTCTAATCAGCGGAAGTAAAGACATAAAAATGAGTGACTTTGGCATAACTCCGCCATCCGCCATGTTTGGACAAATAAAGACCAATGACGATGTGGTGGTCAGTTACCAATTCCAATATATTAAACTATGAAATATTCTTTTTTGCTGGCAGCTTCCATACTGCTATCTACTGCCTGGCTTCAAGGGCAATCTGAAGTGCTATCGGACTCTGTAACCATTCCCGGTACTGAAGTAGGTTTTCCTATGACATTGTTACCGGCTGGCTCTTTTATGATGGGTAGTCCTGATAACGAGCCACACCGCAATCCGGATGAGGGACCACAGTTTGAAGTGAAGGTCGATTCTTTTTGGATAGGTACTTACGAAGTTTCCTATGAAGTCTACAATATTTTCAGGGATAAAGAACTGGACCTGCCGCCATCAGATACCGTTGAATGGAATGCGGACGCATTTGCCCGTCCCAGTCCTCCTTATGAAGATCCAACTTTTGGAATGGGTCGGGATGGGTTTCCAGCGGTCAGCATGACCCAATTTGCCGCCTTGCAGTTTTGCAAATGGCTCAGTGAAAAAACCGGAGAGTTCTACAGGCTGCCCACCGAGGTTGAATGGGAGTATGCCTGCAGGGCCGGGAGTAACTCCACCTACTACTTCGGGGAGGATTCCACGCAATTGGATCAGCACGCCTGGCATTATGAAAACAGTGACGAGGTGTATCACCAGCTGGGAGAAAAAGAGGCCAACCCCTGGGGCCTTCATGACATGCTGGGCAATGTTTCTGAATGGACATTGGATCAATACCAGGAAGATGCCTATAAGGAGCTTGCTAAAATGGATGAGGTCAATCCCTGGATTAAGCCCACCAGTCTGCATCCCAGAACCGTAAGAGGGGGATCATGGGATAATGATCCTGAAGATCAACGATGCGCCTGCCGTATCGAATCCAGCAAAAAGTGGAAAGAAAGGGACCCTCAGATTCCCAAAAGTTTCTGGTGGAATACCGACTCTCCTTTTGTTGGCTTCCGTTTGGTAAAACCCTATCACCAACCTACTCCGGAAGAGCAAGCAGCGTTCTGGGGCCGGGTTTTGGGAGATTAAGCGTTGCTTTTTGGCTTGGTACTAAGGATACTGTTTTTCCTGTTATTGATTGGCTCATTGCCTCTTGCTGCACAGGATGAACTATCACGGTATCGTTTTTCCCGGCCGGCCATGGGCACTACTTTTGTATTAACTTTTTATGCCAGTAGCCAGGACCAGGCCAATCAGGCGGCTGAAGCCGCCTTCCGCAGGGTAGAACAACTCAATCTGATTTTCAGTGATTACCTTCAATCCAGTGAAATCAGTGGCTTGTCCCAAAAGGCCGGTCAAAAAGTCCCTGTCAGTGATGACCTCTGGTATTTATTAAACCTGTCCAAAAGAATCTCCCGGCACAGCAAGGGGGCTTTCGACATCACTGTTGGCCCGCTCTCCAGGTTATGGCGCCGGGCCATCCGTCAACAGGAATTTCCGGATTCCAGTCAGGTCGACAGAGCCCGTCAACTGGTGAATTATAAGTGGGTCAAGCTCTACCCTGCCACCCAACAGGTCAAGCTAAAAAAAACAGGAATGAGACTGGACTTTGGAGGAATCGCCAAAGGTTACGCTATCGATCAGGCCTACCTGGAACTTAAAAGAGAAAACATAAACATCGCGCTGGTGGATGGTGGTGGAGACCTGTTTATCAGCCGCCAGCCACCGGATGGTAGTTCATGGTCAGTTAAAAATTTGGCTGGAGATGACATAGCAGTGGACCCACCGGTGGCATTGGCCAGTTCTGGCGATCATTATCGATTTCTGAACTGGAACAACCAGCGGTTTTCACATATTATTAATCCCTCTGATGGACTGGGCATAAAGAACAGCAATACCATAACGGTGATGGCGCCCAGTGCGGTGATTGCAGATGCCATGGCTTCAGCGTTGTCTATCATGGGTGTGGAAAAGGGTAAAAAGCTGATTCGAAAATATGAGCTTGAGGTTTTGGACTAACTGTCAGCTATCACTGCTAGTGATTAGATTTTGAGCATACTCTCAAGCAAATTTCAGAAAAAAAGGGTAACTTTTTGACTTCAAAAATTTTTGCTACCATGAAAAAATCACATAAATCCAGAAGAGATTTCCTCAAGAAATCGAGCACGGCGGTATTGACCTCCTCCATGGGGATCAATATCCTCTCTGCCAAACCAAAATCCGCTAAAAACTTAAATAGTGATACCTTAAAGGTGGGGCTGATCGGGTGCGGAGGACGTGGTACAGGGGCCGCCTATCAGGCATCTATGGCCGACCCCAATGTGATGATTACCGCCATGGCCGATGTATTTCGGGACAGACTGGATAAGTCCTATGAAAACTTAAAACTGGAAAACCCCGAAAAATTGATGGTCGACGAAGACCATAAATTCATCGGATTTGATAGTTACAAAAAAGTACTTGAATCGGACGTTGACGTGGTAATCCTGGCAACCCCGCCAAACTTTCGGCCAGGTCACCTGGAAGCCTGTGTCGCTGCCGGCAAACATGTGTTTACCGAAAAGCCAGTGGCTGTCGATGCCCCTGGTATACGCAGGGTAATAGAGACTGCCAAACAGGCCCAGGAAAAACAATTGGCCATGATGTCCGGATTCTGCTGGCGTCACGATGTTCCTAAAATTGACACCTACAATAAATTAGCCGATGGGGCAATTGGCGATATTCAGGCGGTATACAATACTTATAATACCGGTGCATTGTGGTTTCACGAAAGGCAGCCGGACTGGTCGGACTTCGAATTTGAGCTCCGAAACTGGCTTTATTATAACTGGATGTCTGGTGATCATATTATTGAACAGGCCATCCACAGCATTGACCTGATGTCCTGGGCTTTTGGGGATCAGCTCCCGGAAAGAGCCGTTGGCACCGGTGGACGTCAAAGCCGCACGGAACCTGAATTCGGAAATATATTTGATCACTTTGCAGTAGTTTATGAATACCCCGATGGCAAAAAAGGGTTTCATTTTAGCCGACAACAAAAGGACTGTGCCAGAGCCTACCATGTAGACATGCTGGGCACGGAAGGCCGCTGCTATATCGATGTATTCAGAAAACACGAGATAACCGGTAAGGAAAACTGGACCTGGAAAGGTGAAAAGTCCAACATGTATCAAAACGAGCATGATACACTTTTTGCTTCCATTCGAAAAGGAGAACCATTTAACGATGGTATCAGGATGGCCAACAGTACTATGCTGGGAATATGGGGAAGAATGGTAGCCTATACCGGCCAAAGCCTCACCTGGGAAGAAGCACTCAATTCACAGGAGGTACTGGGTCCCACACTGGAAGAATTTACCTGGGATCTCAACTGGCCCCTGCTAGAGGTTGCTAAGCCGGGTATTACAAAGTTCACCTGATATGCAGCGAAGAACTTTTACCAAACGCGTGATTGCAGGTACTTCTTTGATGGGATTAGCCCCCCACCTGGCATTCAGTTCTGCCCCGCCCATTAATAAAAAAAGCCTGAAATTTGGCATGATCCAGGAAGACCTTTCGGTACTGGATAAATTCAAGCTGGTGAAAGAGCTGGGATTTGATGGTGTTGAGCTGGATAGTCCACACCAGCTCAACGAGGATGAGATTCTTGAAGCCAAGGCCACGGCTAACTTAGAGATCCCCGGGCTGGTTAATTCACTGCATTGGAAAAAACCTCTGTCAGATCCCGATCCTGCGATCAGGGCAGCCTGTACCGAGTCCATGATCGATGCCTTGCATATGTGTAAAAAATACGGCGGTACAACAGTGTTGTTGGTTCCGGCAGTGGTTAATGAATCAGTTGGCTATGACCAGGCCTGGGAGCGATCTACCGAGGAGATAAAAAAAATGTTACCCACCGCCCATGAGACGGGGATTAAAATTGCCATTGAAAACGTTTGGAATAATTTTCTTATTAGCCCATTGGAAGCTGCTCAATATATCGATCAATTTGACGATCCTATGATCGGCTGGTATTTCGACGTTGGTAATATCGTTCGCTATGGCTGGCCGGACCAGTGGGTAAGAATCCTGGGTAAGCGAATTCTTAAGGTCGATGTGAAAGAGTACAGCCGAAAAAAACAGTCGGAAGAGGGCATCTGGGAAGGGTTTAAGGTCAAGTTGGGTGATGGTGATAGTGATTGGAGCAAGGTGAACAAAGCGTTGAATGACATTGGGTATTCAGGCTGGGGATCAGCCGAAGTTCCGGGCGGAGACCGTGCCAGGCTTGAGGAGATATCACAACGAATGGACCGAATTTTTCAATTATAATATTTATGCAGGAACCTATTAGTGTATTGGTGGTGGGCTGTGGTAATATGGGCGCTTCCCATGCCAGGGCCTATCACAAGATGCCGGAGTTTAAAATTGTTGGACTGGTTAGCCGTGGACCTGAAAGCAGGTCAAAACTATCAAAGGAACTGGGAGGCTACCCCGAATTCGACAACTTTGAAAAAGCACTGGAATCCACCCAACCACAAGCCGTATCTATCAACACTTATCCGGATACCCATGCGGAATACGTGCGAAAGTCCTTAGAATCCGGTGCTCATGTTTTCGTAGAAAAACCACTGGCCAATACCGTTGAGGAATGCCAGGAGATTAAGGAACTGGTTCAGAAGTACGACAGAAAGTTGGTAATAGGATACATTTTAAGAGTCCATCCTACCTGGAAAAGTTTTATTGAAATAGCACAAAGCCTGGGCAAACCACTGGTAATGCGAATGAACCTGAACCAGCAAAGTCATGGTGATACCTGGGAAGTGCATAAAAACCTGATGAACTCCATGTCCCCTATTGTGGATTGTGGCGTGCACTATGTTGATGTCATGTGTTTGATGACTCAGGCCAAACCGGTTTCGGTCAGCGCCATTGGAGCACGATTAAGTTCGGAATTAAAGGATGGTATGTATAACTACGGCCAGCTACAGGTGCGATTTGATGATGGGTCGGTAGGCTGGTACGAAGCAGGCTGGGGACCTATGATCAGCGAAACTGCCTATTTCGTGAAAGATGTAATTGGCCCCAAAGGCTGTGTAAGTATCGTGGACAAGGATCCCAACCGGGATGATGTAAGTTCAGATAATGTAGACGGCCATTCTGCCACCAATGCGCTGCTACTTCATCACTCGGAAACCAATTCGAATGGATCATTTACCACGGAGGATCAATTGTTGGATACAACTGATGAACCGGACCATCAGGGGCTATGTGATCTCGAGCAGGAGTTTTTCCTTAGGGCTATAAAAGAAGATCTGGATCTTCTACCCCACCTGGATGATGCCATAAACACCCTTAGAATCGTGTTGGCTGCTGATGAAAGCTATAAAACAGGCCGAACTGTTAATCTGTAAATGTTGATTTTTGATAAATATTCCATAAAAGTGGTAACATAATCGAATATTAATCGTAATATTGCAATAAACAGATATTGTAATGGGCGTAACCAAAATTGAAAATTTCACCAAATCTCAAAACCACCTGGCCATGGTAGCCAAGGCGCTGGGACATCCTGCCAGGATAGCCATCCTGGAACATTTACTGAAGCTCAACAGCTGTATATGCGGAGATTTGGTGGAGGTGCTTCCGCTTTCCCAGGCAACTGTAAGCCAGCATCTGAAAGCACTGAAGGAAGCCAAATTGATCAAAGGCAATATTGAAGGCACCAGTGTTTGCTACTGTATTGACGCAGATACCTGGAAGTATTCCAAACAAATGCTAAATCAGATGTTTGACAAGTACCACGACAACTCCTGTTGTTAAAAAAATTTTGAATTATTTAATCGTAAAAATGCAATAAAACGTTAATATAAACAATCATGGAAAGTTCAAACCTAAAGAGTATCGTTAAACAAAAATATGCCGAAGTGGCTAATACCGGAACTTCATGCTGCGGAGCGGATTGCTCCTACATCGATGAGGTGAAATTTACTGAGGATAGCTATCAGGAGGTAGACGGCTATCTTCCGGAAGCCGATTTGGGTCTTGGATGCGGGTTACCTACTGAGTTAGCCCAAATCAAGTCAGGAGATGTAGTGGTAGACCTTGGCAGCGGCGCCGGCAATGATTGCTTTGTAGCCAGGTCGCAAACCGGTCCAGATGGTAAAATTATAGGAATAGATTTCACCCCGGAAATGATTGAAAAAGCCCGGAAAAATGCCAGCAAACAAGGCTTTGAAAACATTCAGTTCATAGAAGCAGATATTGAAAATATTCCACTTTCCGATCACACTGCAGATGTAGTAATCAGCAACTGTGTGATGAATCTGGTACCTGATAAGAAAGCAGCCTTTGCAGAAACCTATCGGTTATTAAAGCCGGGAGGTCATTTCAGTATATCCGACGTTGTGATCAAAGGCCACCTGCCGAAGCAAATAAAAAAGTCCGCAGAAATGTATGCGGGATGCGTATCCGGTGCCGTTTCGATGGAAGATTACCTGAAAATATTGGAAGACGCGGGTTTTGATAATGTTCAGATACAAAAACAGAAAAAAATATCCATTCCTCTGGAAATACTTCAGCCTTTCCTGAACGCATACGAAATTGATTCGTATAACCAGGGCGATTTGGGTATATACAGTATTACTGTGTATGGTGAAAAACCCAACTCATGCTGTGAATCAGACTGCTGTAAAGAAGATTAAATACACCCGGTTTCACCAGAATTTTCCGGATCTGGCCATGGCCCAGGGTAGCGAACAACAGGTAATGGAAAGTTTTGAAAACACCCGTAATCTAATCCGGGGGTATTGCCGGGATTTTATAGCACAGATCAAACAGTAAAAGGCAATCTTTTGATTGCCTTTTACCTGATTACTCGGCCCACACGTGGGCCTTGATCACACCTGCAATTATCTTTCCAAGATGGTGAACTCCACCCTGCGGTTGCGTTGACGTCCTTCATCGGTATCGTTGGATTCAACCGGTTGACTCTCGCCATAACCATGAGAAACCACCCGTTCTCCCGAAATCCAGTTTTCCAGGAGGTAACTCCTTACCGCAGCTGCCCTGCCATCGGACAGGGTTATATTGTAGGTATCTGACCCCTTACTATCGGTGTGCCCTGCTATTTCTACTTTGACGGTGGGGTTGTCTTTTAAGAACTCCAGCACCATATTTAATTCCGTTATGCTTTCCGGCCTTAGATCTGTTTTATCAAAATCGAAAAAGATGTTATTCAATCTTACCGTACTGCCGATTTCAATTTTATCCAGGTAGAGATCCTTTTGAATTACCGTGTCAGATTCAACCTCGGGCACATCCAATTGGTCATTTTCATTCATATAACCTTCCGCGGTCGAAATGATCTGGTATTTACCTTCTCCGGTAATTTTAACTTCATAAAAACCGTCATTTACTGCGGATACGGTTTCACCTGCTGTTAACTGGTGTATCTCGTATTTTACCGAGGCCGATACCGGTTCATTGGTTTCCTGGTCATAGACAAATCCCCAGATCGTAAGCTTGGGTTTGGGTCTTTCCACTGGAATTAAGGTAAGAATGTCAAGGCTTCCCCCATCTGGTGACATATAAGCCCGGGTAGTAAAGACATTGCCCTTGTCATCCACAGAGTAATAGGCATCAAACCCTGAAGTGTTCACCGGGTTACCCAAATTCACCGGGGTAGACCAGTTCAACCAGGTATCATCCAAACGTCTGGTGGCATATATATCGGAGCTTCCATGGCCTCCCGGCCTGGTACTGGCAAAATATAAGGTACTCCCATCCGGATCCAGGCTGGGACCAAATTCATCGTGATTGGTATTGAGGGCATCAATATATTTGGGTCTTGACCAGGTACCATCCTCCTGTTTAAAACTAACGTACAGATCACTTATTTTCTGGTCCTTCAGCTCGTTAAAGTATAGCAGTAATACCTCTCCCTGCTGATTTAATATGCCCCCGGAATAGACACCCTTTCTCATATTATCGTAATCCTGAATTTTTAATGGAATAGGATTATCCCAGCCATTGAAATTGCGGTGCGTTATGGAAAACCCGTCGGAGTTTTTATTTCCTTTACCCCTTACCAGTAAAGTATTCCCATTATTTATGATACTCATCACCTGGTTATACCTGTTTTGGTTCAACGGAGCCTCCATATGAACTGCATCCCGCCATTTGCCCCCTCCGGTACGCTCTGAATACCAGATGTCCTGGCTGCCCTTTACCCCATGTTTGTTTTCAGGGTGATCAGCCACAAAAAAATAAAGGATTGAACCATCGGTAGATATTACCGGAGCCCCTTCGTGAAATGGAGAATTGACCCTGCGGTCCATCCTCTGGAGCTGATAATCCAGTTTCTTCTTTGATGCCGGTGGGTCTGGAGATAAAACTGCCAACTGGGCATTTAGCTGTACCGCAAATGCCGTTATGAGCAAAATGAATAGCCAACGAGAAATCATGTCGACGCTAAAATAATAACATCGACCTATGCCATACTGTTTAATCTATTGGCAAAAATTACTATGTACAGAATTATCGGAATATTTGATTATTCCGGTACCCGGGGAGCGGTCTACATTGTCTCTACCGTATCCATGTAATTCATAGCGATAAAGGCCAGGATCATACCCGATGCAATTCCTTCTACCGCCACTGCCACTGCCGCTATGTAGGGGTTGAGGTATTGACCGAAGGGTTCGTTTTCAACGATTGATTGCATGAAAGCGGGGTCAATAAAATTGGTATAGACAAAAACAAATAATCCAAAGAGCACCGAGGCGATTATTCCGGTCAACACACCCAGCCCCAACCCCTTTAGATAAGTAAATGAACTGGGCTTCTCTTTACTGAAAAAACGCAACGCCATTACCACTCCGACCGCCAGTACAAAAAAATTCAACGCTCTTAATTCGATAATGTGCACAACCCCAGCTACTTTCATAATGAAAAATAGAACGATCAGACCTATAGCAGTAAATAGACCGTACTTTTCTGCAGTCCTTTCTACGGTTATTCTTTCACTCATGGTTTGTTTGGTTTGGTTAAATCAATATATCGAATTTTGCCAAGATTGACAATCCGAATTAAAGTCCTTAACCGACTACAAAACAAAGACTACTTCAAATCTTTATCAAATAATTAACAACCAGAGATATTAATTGGCTATTATTTTGAATTCAACCCGACGATTAAGTCTCCTGGTCAATTCCTTGCTATTGTCCGCAATTGGCTTGGTACCACCGTAACCCACGCCAGTAATCCTTTCAGCTTCAACTCCTTTATTCAACAGGTATTGCTTCACTGCCTCAACCCTGTCTTCGGAGAGCTTCTGGTTCTTGAACCGGTCTCCCACATTATCGGTGTGTCCGGCCAATTCAATATAGATGGTGGGGTTCTCTCTCATCATAGCAGCCAGTCGGTCCAGTTCAGGATAGCTGGTGGGAATTAACTGGGCCTTGCTTTGATAAAACAACACGTTGTTCATTTGCACCGTTTGCCCGGTTTCAATAGGGGTCAGGTACAGGTTTCTCTCTATCTCTGCATAATCCTTGATATCCGTAAGGTCGATCCTGTCCCTGACCGAGTAAAAGCCCCGCTTCTCGGCAAAAAAACTATAGGCCCTCTTTACAGGTAATACAATCTCATAATATCCCTCCTTAGGATCGGACTGAGCCAACCCTACCTCCTGATCTGTAGAAAAGTCGTGATAGGTAATTCCTGTGGAAATTGGGGCGTTGGTTTTACTGTTTAATACCTTGCCGTAGACCAGAATTACCGGTTCAGGTTTCACCGGCACCGGTAATGCAATCTTGAATATATCATTTTTACCCAGCCCCTCGTGGTTACTGACATAGTAGGCGTAATCACCGGAAGCAGGGACACTGTAATAAGCATCAGTTCCAGTGGAGTTAATGGGAGGGCCTAAGTTTGAAGGTTCGGACCAGTTGGTCCATGATTCATCCAATCTTCTGCTGATAAATATGTCATTTCGCCCCAATCCGGGATGGCCATTAGAGCTGAAATACAAAGTCTTGCCATCTGCGGCCAGAAATGGAGATAGCTCAGTACCGGGGGTATTGATTTGAGGCCCCAGATTTTTGGGGGCTGACCATATAGCATTGCCCTCAGCAAAACTCACATACAGATCACGACTCCCCAATCCATCATCCCGATTTACCGCCAGCAGGATCACCTTGCCATCATTCGACAAAAAATACTCATTGTAAAAACTCTTGTTGTAAAAGCTCCTCATCTTTACATCTTCAGGTACTGACCACCCGGATGAAGTTTTGTGACTCATGGACAGTCCCATTCCTTTCTGACGACCATCCGGATTGTACGTGTTCATTAGTAGCAGTGTATTCCCGTCGGGAGTAACTGAAAAAACCGCATTGGGACCGTCATTATTAATTGGGACTCCCAGGTTTTTGGCTACTGACCATTCCTTACCAATCAGCTTTGCATGATATACGTCCTGCAAATCACCTGCGCCTCCACTATTGTTGGGATCCGAACGGCGTGAGAAATAAATCTCTTTGCCATTGGGTGTAATTACCGGAGTCATCTCTTCGTAGGAAGAATTTATTGCACCACTCAGGTGTTCCGGTGGCTCGGGATACTGCAATCCCTGGTCCAACCTGATGGTTAAACCGGTACCAGATACCATAAAATCATCTGCCTGACTGCTGCCCGACTTCCACAGGGCCATGCCAAAAGCTTTGCCATATACCAGCCGGAAAGGCGCTGAATATACCTGATGATCATTGATAAAGTAATTAACCGTACTCCCCTGTTTCTGAACCTTTAAAACATTATAATCAAGCCGTACCTTTCCCGACTTCTGGTCAACTGCACAGGTTACCTGACCCTGACGCACCTGGCAGATAGAGTACTTCTTTCCCTTAATCAAAAAATAAAATCCGTTGCCCGGGCTGTTGGCGCCCCATACCAATCCGTGCTCACTTCCGGTCATAAACGACTTTACCCTTATTTGTACGGTAAAGTCCTTGCGGATATCCAATCGATTGCAATAGGTGGTAATCGCATGTGGTGTATCGCCACGATAATCCCATTGGTATTTGCCTCCTTTAATTACCCCCAGATTATTGGAGTTGCGGACTTCACGGAATATTGACAGGTCCGGATCATCAAAAGCTTCCTGATAAATGGGTTGCTGCGCCAGCAATGTGGATTGTACCGCTAAAAAAAGTGAAAAAATTACGAAACTTGTGCGAATCATATCAATATGTAATAACAGAAATTATGCCGTTTTATTTCGTATCAATTAGTTTCAACCTTTTACCCGGGTAGGGTTTTGACAATGTCTTCAATTCAACTTTAACCGGATTGGTACGTACAACTGAGGTGTTAGATCAAATATTCTCATGAAAAACTTAAGCGAAATAATCGATCAAAGCATTGGAGGCTTTGACCAGATCTCTACCAGTGAATGGGACTTAAAGCCATCAGCTGATAAATGGTCAAAGAAAGAAATTCTTGGCCATCTGGTCGATTCTGCCAGGAATAACCTGCAACGATTTACAGAAATTCAGTATTTTGCCTCGCCTTATCGAGTGGTTCCATACCATCAGGATCACCTGGTTGTCGCCAATAGCTACCAGGCGGAACCATTAGATCTTATTTTAGGGCTTTGGGTTTCACTTAACCGCCACATAGATTACATAATGAAAATACAGAATCAGGAAACACTAACCCGACCTGTGATATTAGTGGATAATACAGAGGCTGATCTTCAGTTTCTGATGGATGATTATGTCGATCATTTGCAACACCATCTAAGACAAATTCTCAGGTAACAGGAAAATCTGTGAATACCTTGATTAAAAGAATTTTACACCCATCTCCATCAATCGATGGAATTAACAGTTTAAACTATGAGATTTTTGCTTTTGCTATTTGTTTGTGTACCCCTGTCAGCCCAGGAGTTTAAAATACCCATCTGGCCTTCAGGTGTGCCAAATCAGTTAGCCTCTGCACCTGAAGAACAGCGGGAACCACGCGATATAATGTGGATCACCAATGTTACCACTCCCGATATTGAAGTATACCTTCCCACTGAACGCAGTGCCACCGGACAGGCTGTTTTGATATGTCCGGGAGGTGGCTACCAGGGGCTGGCCTATAACTGGGAAGGAACTGATATAGCCAGGTGGCTCAACTCAAAAGGCATAGCAGGTATTGTGCTTAAATATCGCCTACCTTCGGAAGAGGCTCAACCCAAGCCATATCTGGCGCCGTTACAAGATGCAAAGCAAGCTATCCGCACCGTCAGGGCTAACGCTACGGATTGGAATATCAATCCGGAAAAAATTGGAGTAATGGGTTTTTCTGCCGGGGGGCACCTGGCCTCCACCCTGGGCACTCTGTACCACCACCCGGAAAGCGATATCAGTAATGAACTATCTAACATTAGCGCACGCCCGGATTTTCTGGTTTTAATATACCCGGTAATATCCTTTATGGATGACATTGGCCACCAGGGAAGCCGAAACAATCTCATTGGTGAAAATCCTTCCACAGAAATGATTCAGGCTTTTTCCAACGAACTGAATGTCACCGAGGACACCCCCCCTACTTTTCTGTTACATTCTCGGGACGACAAATCCGTACCGGTCCTCAACAGCGTTAGGTTCTATCAGTCACTGAACAAGCACCAGGTACCGGTGGAGATGCATCTTTATCCTCACGGAGGCCATGGCTATGCGCTGGGACTGGATCAGGGACACCTAAAGTTATGGCCGGAATTGCTGGCTCAATGGCTTAGCAGTCTTTAAGGTTCAGTACAACTTTCAATTAATTCAAAAGCCCGTTGACTAACCAGGTCAAAGGCGTTGGCGCTAGCCTGTTCAAACGTTGTATCCTCCCTTACCAGAGACTTGACACTAGTAAAGCAGAGTTCTGACAAAGTTTGGGAATCCAGTTCCAAAACCCCACAAATGGCCGCTACAGGTTTATTTTTTTGCAAACAGAGGTCATGAACCCCTTTTATTACTTTGCCCTGAAGTGTTTGATGATCAAATTTGCCTTCTCCGGTTATGATCAGGTCCGCATTCACCACCTTGTCGGGTAATCCCACTAATTCGCTAATGGCTCCAAATCCGGATCGAATCTCCACCGGGTAAAACGCCTTTAAACCAGCTGCTACGCCACCAGCTGCTCCAGCTCCTTCAAATTCATCTATGTCTATGCCTACTTGTTCTTTCACTACCCGGGCCAGGTTCCGGAGTCCCTGGTCTAAAAGTGCGACAGCTTCGGCATTAGCTCCCTTTTGTGGTGCGTATACCATTGCCGCACCTTTAGGTCCGTACAGGGGGTTTAACACATCACAAATCACTGTGATATCGATCTTATCAATTTTCTTTTTGGTCTCATCAAAGCGTTCTATGTGCGGTAAACGCTCGCCCACTGACGGGAGCGGCCCGGCATTTCCAATAGCTCGAATGCCCATTGCCTCCAATATCCCAATGCCACCGTCACAGGTAGCACTCCCTCCCACAAAAAGAAATATTTTGGTTATTCCCCGCTGGTAAGCATCCAGAATCATTTGACCGGTTCCAAAACTGCTGGTATACAGGCAATTTCGCTCCGAGTCCGGAAGAAGATCCAAACCAGAGGCCTCGGCCATTTCAATAAAAGCACCGTCCTGAGAAGCCCGGTAATTGGCAGTAATAGTCCTCCCCAGAGGATCTTTTACCGGAATAGAGATCGTTCTTAGATCCAGGTAGGGTTGTAGTACATCCAGGCTGCCCTCACCACCATCGGCCAGTGGCACTTTAATGATTTGAAATGTATGATCAAACTTATGAATTCCCTGTTCAACCGCATCACATACCTGTAGGGCCGTTAGTGTCCCTTTAAACTTATCAGGAGCTACTACAATCTTCATACTCTAACAGGTTCCGGGTATTGAGTATGCTACCTCAATCCGGGTTTACACCCTAAAAATTAAAATTATCCGGGTCAGGACCAATTCGCTCTCCCCGATCGAGCTGATCGATGACCGCCATATCCTCCTCCGATAATTTGAAATCAAATATTTCCGCGTTGCTAGCTATTCGGTCAGGTCGGACAGATTTAGGAATTGTAACCACCTGATGCTGCAAATCCCATCTGAGCGCTACCTGTACTGGTGATTTACCATATTTCTGACCGATACTGATAAGCTCAGGTAGCTCTTGCACTTTCCCTCGCATAATTGGACTCCAGGCTTCAACCTGAATTTTCTCGGATTTACAAAAATCCAGTAAAGTGGGCTGAAATAACCTGGGATGAAACTCGACTTGATTTACCATAGGTTTAATTTCACAAGATGGCAACAGGTCTTTTAGATGATGTACCAAAAAATTACTTACTCCTATTGATTTTGCTCTTCCTTGTTGGTATAGTAACTCCAGGGCCTTCCAGGTTTCTTTATATTTTTCCTTAACGGGCCAGTGGACCAAATATAGATCCACATAGTCTTGCTGCAATCGACCCAGACTGGATTCAAAGGCCTCTAAGGTTGCATCAAACCCCTGATCAGTATTCCAAACTTTTGTAGTAAGAAAGATTTCCTCACGAGGAATCCCACTGCTATTGATAGCCTGGCCAACACCCTGTTCATTGCCATATATGCTGGCGGTATCGATGCTGCGATAACCGGATTCAAGTGAAGTGTGAATTGCCTGCTGCACCTCTTTACCATCCTGGCTTTCAAAAACACCCAGGCCCAGCCATGGCATTTTTAGACCATTACTCAGGGTAGTACAATCATTAATAGAATCAATCATAGGTTAGATCAAGTTGAAACCCAAAACTTCGCGATAATTTAAGAGATAACAAAGCGTTTGACGGCTTTTGATCAAATAGCCTATCTATTCAAACAAATTCCTCTAAGAGTTTGAAAATGAGACTCAGTCAACTCAAATTATTCCATTGTAGCGGATGGAGAGAGGCCCGGTAAATTTTTAATTATCCGCAAATTCCACTAATTTCTTTTATGACCAACCATCAAAGGCATGAGACTCAGATATATCCTTTTGATTTTGTCCCTACTGGCCATGTCCAAATTGTCATCCCAGTCTAGCAGTAATACCAAACTTCCCAAGGACAGTACTTTTATCATGAATAAACTAAAGTATGCATTGGAAGTTTATAACCAGCAGCAATACCAACAGGTACTGGATTTGAGCGAAGAAATTCTGGATATAGCTTTCAACCGGCAGTTTAGCCGTGGTGTAGCCGAGGCATACTTTATAAAAGCCCGTGCATTGAATCGAATGGGCAGAAGACAGAAAGCTCTGGAAGTATTTGAAAAGGCTGCTGAGCAGTTTGATATTATCGGTGATAATCAAAGAACTGCCAGCGTTTATAATAATGCTGGGCTAACACTAAAAGCCATGGGCGAATTTCGCAAAGCCATTGAATCGGGTGAAAAAGCACTTCATTATGTGCAACAACAAGCCCCAAATAAACTACAGTTTCATATTCTTAACAATCTGGGGAACTCCTACCAAAGTCTGGCCTTATTTAAGAAAGCCAGTACTTCATATTTCGAGGCACTGGAAGTACTTAAATCAGAAGAAGATAGCACCTACAAGCAAAGGATGCAGGCTGAAGTATTTATAAACTTGGGATTAGTTTACTATGAACAGAAACTGTATTCCAGATCCGAGGAGATTTACCAAGAAGCTTTGAACATTTTTCAAAAGGAACCAAGCAGTCCTCAACTAGCAACTGTTTATAATAACCTTGGTATTCTATTCACAAAAACAGATGAAATCAATAAAGCCAATGCTTACCTTAAGATGGCCTATAATCTTTGCATTGAACTTGACAACAAGGTCGAGGCAACTGTATGCAAAGCAAATACTGGTAAAATATACCTTGCACAGAAGGATTATATTAGGGCAATTAGCACATATGAAGAAGTAATTAATGAATTTGAAGCATTGGAGGCTCCGGCATATCTCCCTTCATCATATCTTGGACTTGGTGAAACTCTGATCGAGGCTGGCAAAATAGATAAGGCAGAGTTAGCACTGTTAAAAGGCCTTCAAATTGCTTTAAGATCCGGTCAAAGAATCAAAGAATTACAACTTTACGAAGGACTGATCTCCTACCATAAATCAGTTGGAGAGTTGGAGTTGGCGGTAATGTACTATGACTTGTACTCAGCTCTTAGTCAAGATCTTAATGATCAACAGATAGGTAGACTTATAGGTCAGTTGGAACTGCAAGATTTGTTAAAGAGACGAGATTTGGCTTTAGAAACTTTGGAAAACCAAGCTGAATTTCTCCAGTTTCAATTAGGTCAACGTACTTTGCTACTAATATTCTTGGTAATAACAATTATACTTGCTGTATGCTTTTTTATTCTTGCTTTAAAACAATATCGTTTAAAAACACAAAACAGAAGTATTGCGCTTGAGCAAAAAGTACTTCGGGCCCAGTTAAACCCCCATTTTATTTTTAACGCACTGGGTGCGATCCAGCACTACCTGATTAACCACACTCCCGAAAAAGCGACCATTTACCTGGCCAAATTTTCCAAACTGATGCGATCGATACTGGAATGTTCCAGAGCCAATAGTTCCCGTCTTTCGGTTGAATTGGAAAACATGCAAAATTACCTTGACCTTCAATCATTAAGATTTTCCAAACCGTTTGACTATTCCATTGTGATGGGCAAGGGCATCAACCCGGATCAGATAGAAATCCCCCCCTTGTTGGTACAACCCATCCTTGAGAATGCTATTGAACATGGACTGATACCAAAAAAAGGTGGTGAGTTACTGGTTACAATTACCCTGGAAAACCAGGGTATCAACATAACAGTAGAAGATAATGGTGTCGGTGTTAATCAGGAGAAACTGGTAGACAATGTTAAAGAAGGCAGGGTAAGCCTTGGCAATACCATAGTCTACGAGAGACTTAACCTGTTGAACCGGAAGAGCAAGCATAAGATCCGGTTTGAAGTTTTGGATAGGTCGTTATTGGATCAAAACCTATCCGGTACCAAGGCTTCACTGAGTATTCCCCTAAACTGATTTAATTATGAAAATACGGACGATAATTGTTGATGATGAACCCGCTATAATAAGTGGTCTCTCAAAAATGTTAAAGCAATATTGCCCTCAAATAGAAGTTTTAGCTACTGCCACAGAGTTTTTATACAGCCAAAGAACTTTTAAGATCAAAGGCGTTAGACCTGGTATTTTTGGATATCAAACTGGGTAATGAAAATAGTTTTCACCTTCTAAAATCTCTTGAACCCATTGAGTTCCAGGTAATTTTTATCACGGCGTTTGATCATTACGCATTGGAAGCATTCAAGTTTAGTGCGATAGATTTTTTGCTAAAACCGGTTGATCCTGAAGATCTGATCGACAGTGTGATGAAGGCGGAAAAAGCATTTCATATGGAAAACTTGCAGTTAAGACTCAAAAGTCTTTTATATAATCAGCAAACCGATGATCAAAGCAGGACTATTGTACTAAGCACCATGGAATCGTTTCACGTGGTAAAAATCACCAACATCATTAGATGTGAAGCAAAAGGAAACTATACATTATTCCATCTGAAGAACAGATCAAATATTTTGGTTTCTCAAACCCTAAAAAAGTATGATTTGATGCTTTCCAAATTCAATTTCTTCAGGTGTCACCAAAGTCATTTGGTGAATATGGAAGCTGTGGTAAGATTTGATAAAAAAGATGGAGGTTCATTGATCCTCGAGGACAAATCAGAAGTTCCTGTTTCATCTCGCAGGAAGGAACAGCTTATCGGTATTCTAAGTTCTTAGGTCTCCCTATTGCTCCTTGGGAAGGGTAATGTGAAAGCTAGTAAACTGATTGCGTTTACTGGATACCGTAATGACACCCTGTAATTTTTCAACCGCCTTTTTGACTATATAAAGTCCCAATCCATAGCCTTTGGTCTTATCGGTTCCAACTGAAAACAGGTCAAAAATACTGGCTATGGATTCCTCGGAAATACCTATTCCATTATCATTGACCTTAATATCCAGTGATTTGGGGTTTGAGGCAATATTTATGGTTACCATT
>JAUIKU010000334.1 GCA_030430675.1 Bacteroidia bacterium
AGCCAGTAGACCAGTGATATAGCCACCAATACCAGTAACAGCACCCCTGCCGCTTCCCAACCGATTGTTTCAAATGTGAAATTAACCGGTGGAGGTTCGTATAAAGCATCCAAATCGGCCTGTTGCAATTGAAGCGAGTCAGCCGGGTGGGTCTGAAGACTGTCGGTCTGTGGTGTCCTCATGCCTGTTCCTTGCTAAAAAGGTCTCTGAGCTGCTGGTCAACAGGATCAATGGTATCCAGCATCACCAAAGGAATTCGGTGCTTGCGCATTTCCGCTTCGAAATTGATTATATCCTGCTCAAAGCCCGACTTGAATTTACCCCGCAATTCCGCGGATTTACCGGCCACAGAGATTTGATGACTGTGGTCGCCTGCGATAAAGCTGGTACTGGGAACATCTCTTTCCAGAGGGTCCATGATTTTGGCCAGGATCACATCGTTATGTTGGGCCAGAATCGCAATTGATTTTATCGTCTTTTCGGAATACCGATGAAAGTCGCTGATGATCACCACCAAATAATCATGGGTTACGATGTTCATGATCCTCTGTGTGGCATTATTTAAAGCCTCTTCAAATTTGACAGGCTGAGAGTCCCTGAGTTGGTGATTGCGGTTTACAATATTTTCCAGGAATTTCAAAATATTCTTGCGGTCCCGCCTGGGTAGGACATAGTCAATGCCCTGGTCTGCAAAGACCATACCTCCCACTCTGTCTCCTGATTTTAGGATTTTAAAGGCCACCAGGGCCGCCAGTTCCGCTGCTACTACCGATTTGGTCCGTCGCTGGGAGCCAAAGAACATGGATTTTGATTGGTCAACCACGATCAATACCGGCCTTTCTTTTTCCTCTGTAAAAACCCGGGTATGGGTTTCTCTGGTACGGGCGGTAACCTTCCAGTCGATATGCCGGATATCGTCACCTTTCACATAGTTCCTCACCTCTTCAAAGTCCAGTCCTCTTCCCCTGAGACGCGATGCATGTTTGCCTCCCAGAATACTGTTTACCTTCTTTGGTCGGCTGCTAAACTGAAACAATCTGGCATACTTCGCCATACGCCGAAGTTCATCAAGTGATGTAAATACGTCGACCGGGTATTTTTGTTTCTCAGCCATGATCAGCCGGTGCTATGCTACCACTGCTACCAGTTCTAATATTTTATCCACCGCCTTATCTGCAGTGATGCCTTCAGCATTAGCTTCGTAGCTCAACAACAGCCGGTGACGCAGACATTCATGTGCCACTGCCCGGATGTCGTCGGGAGATACAAAATCGTTGCCCATCAACCAGGCGTGAGCGCGGCTGGTGCGGTCCAATGCAATGGATCCCCGGGGACTGGCACCGTAATCCAGCCAGGTATCGAGCTCCTGGTCATACTTGCCGGGATAGCGGGTGGCGGAAATAATATCGACGATATATTTTTCCATATTTTCGGAGATGGTAATGCCTGCAATTTCCTTTCGAGCATCAAATATCACCTGTGGATCTATTTTCTCGGCTTTAGCTTTCCCGTTTTCATGTGACTGCTCTTGGCGATTGAGCTGCAATATTTTCAGCTCGGATTTATCATCGGGATAGTCAATAACAACATGCATCAGGAAACGGTCCATTTGGGCTTCCGGAAGTGGATATGTGCCTTCCTGTTCCACCGGATTCTGGGTGGCCATCACCATAAATAGCGGATCCATCGGATAAGTCTTCCCGGAAACCGTTACCTGCCGTTCTTCCATGGCCTCCAGTAAAGCGGATTGCACTTTGGCAGGGGCCCTGTTTATTTCATCCGCCAGGATCAGGTTGCTGAAAATTGGACCGGGCTGAAACAGGAATTTTTCCTCCAGTTCAGGTTGGTAGATCTCCGTGCCAGTCACGTCAGAAGGCAGCAGATCCGGGGTAAACTGAATACGGGACAGACCGCAGTTGAGTTCATGGGCAAGGCTTTTGATGGCCCGGGTTTTGGCCAGCCCGGGCAGCCCTTCCAACAGCATATTGCCATCCGCCAGCAGTACAATCAATATTCGCTGGATTAAGTCGTCCTGCCCGATAATAGACTTGGACATTCGATTTTTGAGTTCCTGGACGCTTTGTTGCGTGGTGCTGGATTTGATTTGTTCCATTGAAAACTAAGTTAAAAAACAAGGCCACATGTTGAACAGTGGCCTTGTCCCAAGTCCTTAAAATTTAATGCGCCGATGGCGGTGCAGTCAATTGTTGGACCACCTTATCAATCGACAAAGAAGAACCGGTTTGCGGCGGATACTTCTGGAAAGTGGCCAGAAATTGCCCGGTATATTGCTGTGCCGGCACAAATAGCCACATGTTTTCCCCATACCACTTTACATACATCCGTGAGTCCGGAGAGACTTCGTAAGGATCGGCCCGAAGATTAATGACATAAGGCCAGCTGGGAGACTTGCGATACGCCTCGGTTATGTCACCTTCCATTATAGTAAAGTGTAGTTTCCAATTATTGTAACGGATGGCATTAAGATTGCCTCCCGCATCAAAGTAAAAGATCTCCTTTCTGGGTGATTCATCCACTTCTCCTTTAAAGAAAGGCATTAAATTATAACCGTCCAGGTGTTGATTAAAGGTTTTGCCATTGGCCTGGTATCCATTTAGCATTTTTTCCTTAAGATTTGGTTCACCGGCAGCGGCGGCTAAAGTAGGCATCATGTCCTCATGGGAGAAGATGTCGTTATAAACGGTTCCCGGTTCGATAACGCCAGGCCACCTGATGGCACAGGGCACCCGGAATCCACCTTCCCATGTAGTCCCTTTTTCACCTCTGAACGGAGTGGACCCACCATCAGGCCAGGTAACCTTCTCCGCACCGTTATCGGTGGAATACATTACGATGGTATTGTCGGTAATACCAAGTTCATCGAGCTTGTCAAGTATTCTTCCCACTGCCTTGTCATGTTCTACCATACCGTCAGGATATAAACCGATACCCGTTACACCATCGCTCTCATCCTTTAGGTGGGTCCAAACGTGCATGCGGGTTGAATTCATCCAGACAAAGAATGGCTGGCCGTTTGCATGCGCTTTTTCAATAAAAGCAATGGCGGCATTTTCAAATTCTTCATCCACGGTTTCCATGCGCGTGGAGGTCAATGGTCCGGTATCTTGGATTTTGCCATCTGAGGTACTATGCAGTACTCCCCGTGGCCCGAATTTTTGCCTGAATTCAGGGTCCTTGGGATAGTAATACCCTTCCGGCTCTTCTTCGGCATTGAGGTGATACAGGTTGCCAAAGAACTCGTCAAAACCGTGATTGGTGGGCAGGTGTTCATCCCGGTCACCCAGGTGGTTCTTGCCAAACTGACCGGTGGCATACCCGTGAGGTTTTAGGACATCTGCAATGGTAGGCATGCTGGCCTGGATACCGTGAGGGTCGCCGGGCATTC
>JAUIKU010000335.1 GCA_030430675.1 Bacteroidia bacterium
GTTGGTAGCAATAGTTACATTGCCCGGTTTACCAGCATTGGCTACCACTTCAGCTTCGCGCTGGTGCTGCTTTGCGTTGAGAACCTGGTGATCGATATTCCGCAAGCTGAGCATTCGGCTGAGCAGTTCCGATATTTCAACGGAAGTGGTACCGACCAACACCGGTCTGCCCTGCTTGGTTAGTTCGTCAATTTCTCCTGCCACAGCGTTGAACTTCTCCCGCACCGTTTTAAATACCTTGTCTTCCCGGTCATCCCTGATTATGGGTTCATTAGTGGGAATTACCACCACGTCCAGTTTGTAAATTTCCCAGAACTCGCCTGCTTCCGTTTCTGCAGTTCCGGTCATCCCGGCAAGTTTGTGATACATCCTGAAATAATTCTGTAAGGTAATGGTAGCGTAGGTCTGGGTAGCATCCTCCACTTTTACGTTTTCCTTGGCTTCCAGGGCCTGGTGTAATCCATCAGAATACCTTCTGCCCTCCATTACCCTGCCGGTCTGCTCATCAACAATCTTGATCTTGCCATCGACAATGATATATTCCACATCTTTTTCGAACAGGGTATAGGCCTTTAGCAGCTGGTTGGTGGAATGGATGCGCTGGGCTTTCTCAGAATAATCGCGAATGAGATCTTCTTTCCTGGTCAGCAGTTCATTTTCCTCCAGACCCTCATCATTTTCCAACTTGGCTATTTCTTCCCCGATATCCGGCATTATGAAAAATTTCGGATCTTCTCCTTCCTCGGTGATCAGGTCGATCCCCCTTTCGGTCAATTCGATGTTGTTGTTCTTCTCATCGATGGTAAAATACAGCGGTTCATCGGCCTCCGGCATCATTTTCTGGTTATCCTGCAAGTAGAAATTTTCGGTTTTTTGCAGGGTTTGGCGTATGCCGGTTTCACTCAGGTACTTGATCAACGGCTTGTGTTTTGGCAATCCCCGGTAAGCCCTGAACAATGCCAGTCCACCGTCTTTCTCTTCCCCGGAGGCGATCTGTTTTTTTGCGTCGATGAGAAACTGCGATACCAGCTTTTTTTGTGCCTCTACCAATTTGGAGATCCTGGGTTTTAAGTCGTGATACTCATGTTCATCTCCCTTGGGAATTGGTCCGGAAATAATTAGCGGTGTCCTGGCATCATCAATCAGTACCGAATCCACTTCATCTACCATGGCGTAGTGATGCTTGCGTTGCACCAGTTCCTTGGGATCACGGGCCATGTTGTCACGCAGGTAGTCGAAGCCAAACTCGTTGTTGGTACCGTAAATAATATCGGCTTGATAAGCTTTTCGGCGGTCCTCCGAATTCGGCTGGTGCCGATCCACGCAATCTACGGTGAGCCCGTGAAATTGAAAGATTGGTGCCATCCATTCGCAATCACGTCGGGCCAGATAGTCGTTGACAGTAACAATATGTACACCTCTTTCAGCCAGGGCATTCAAAAAAGCGGGAAGGGTTGCTACCAGGGTTTTCCCTTCTCCGGTGGCCATTTCCGCAATCTTGCCCTGGTGGAGCACGACGCCCCCGATTAGCTGCACATCGTAGTGTAACATGTCCCAGGTAATTTCATTGCCTCCTGCCATCCATTTGTTGTACCAGACGGCATTCTCCCCCTTAATCTCAATATTGTCATACTGGGAGGCCAGCGCCTTGTCCTGCATGGTAGCAGTGACTTCCAATTGCTCGTTCTCCTTAAATCTCCGGGCTGTTTCCTTTACTACGGCAAATGCCTGGGGTAATACCTCCATTAAAATATCTTCCAACGCCTCATTGCGTTCTTCCTCCAGGGAATCTATAGTCTTGAACAGCTCTTCTTTCTCGTGAATATCCAGGTTGGGGTTTTCGGTAACTTTTTGGTTGAGAGAAGCTATTTGGGCATCAATTTCCGCCAGGCCATCGGTAATTACCTGCTTTATCTTGGCGGTTTCAGCCCGCAGTTGATCGTCGCTGACTGAATTAAATGATTGGTATATATCGTTTATCTGGTCGACATAAGGTAGTACCTTCTTTATATCCTTATCCGACTTGGTTCCGAAAACTTTGGCAATCCCCTTGCTGACAAAATCCAACATGGCAAAAATGTTAATTGTTTAAATTTAATGGCATTTCTTAAGTAATACTGAAGTCAGTGATCAAAAACTATACTAACCTGGTGGTAATCTGACATATTGTCGGGTAGCCCCCAATTCACCTTAATAGGCAATAGTACCTTCAAATACTTTTTCCGCCGGACCTTCCAGGTATATTTCCTCAAAACCACCATCTTCACGCCGGCTAAAAGTAACGCGCAAATCCCCACCCATGGTGCGAATTTTAACCGGACTTTGAAAATCTCTGGCACCCATTACCAATGCCACCGCAGTTACACCGGTACCGCAGGACAATGTTTCGGCTTCCACTCCCCTTTCAAAGGTTCTGACCATTAATTCGCCATTGTCAGGTTCCACAAAATTGACATTGGTGCCGCCTGGCTGGTAGCGATCGCTGTGGCGAATCATCCTACCCTCAGAGACCACATCAAAGCCCGATAATTCCCTGACCATTTTAACATGGTGTGGCGAACCGGTATTTATAAAGTAATCACCATCTGCATCCACCGGAGGCCCGACATCCCGCATTTTAACCCGGACGGTATTATTAAAAATTTGGGCCTCATGGGCACCGTCAACTGCCTGAAAAGTGCACTTCATGGGTACCATACCCAACGAATAGGCAAATTTTACCGCACACCGACTGCCATTTCCACAAAGGCTTTGACTGCCATCAGGGTTAAAAAATAACATACTGAAATCCCATTCGGAATGCTCCCTTATGAAAATTACCCCATCAGCACCAATACCGAACTTTCGGTCACACCAGTGTTGTATGAGGTCCAACCTACTTTCGTCAAATGATTCGTGGCGATCATCGATCATGATGAAGTCATTTCCCGTTCCCTGGTATTTGTGAAAATTGACTACAGGCATGATACAAAGATAAGAACCACTAACTCAATAAGTGAATTTGGAACAGATTTCTAATCTACCATCGAATAGTCATACACCTGGACTCTTTCCCAGAGATGCTGACAGTTTTCTACGAACTCCAGATGTGTAGGATGTGTCTGATAAACCTCGTGGTCCTGCAGCGATTCGAAAGTGGTATAATAGGCAAAGGAATAACTGTGATCCACTACATCCCGGCCCGGTGTTGCTGCCGGGATACCGATATGACCGGAACCAATGGTTTCGATGGTCAACAGGCGCTGTAAGCCTTGTTTAAGTTGCTCCTGTGCCTGAATGCTGTCGGGTTCTTTTAACCAGAAATATACTTGGTGTGTTAACATGTGAACAAATGATTACTTGATTAATAGATTAGCGATTTAAGACATATACCTTAAAAT
>JAUIKU010000093.1 GCA_030430675.1 Bacteroidia bacterium
CCGGGGCCGCTCTGGTCATGCTGGTGGTTAATACTGCCCTGGGGGCAATCCTGGTACAAACGTATAAGCTGGCAGTGCGGCTACTCAATACCTGGGGCTACTAGCATGAAAGCTTTAAGGACCATCCTTTTCATAGCGGCTCTTCTGGTGCAGCAACAGGCTACAGGCCAGGAGCAACTGTCAGAGCTAAAAAACTATTGGCAGATTGGTATTGGGTTGGGGGAATTGCCCATAGATGGCAGCTTTAAACCCAGCATTACGCTCGGTTACTACTTTGGAAATGATTTTTATGCGGGAGTTATCTATCAGTTCAGTGATAAAATCAGTCGCAATGAATCCTCCTTTAATGCAAAGTCCAGTGGGCTGGAAGGATTGCAAAGTGCTTCTGAAATTGTGGCCCAGCGCTTTATGTTTCAAGTAAGGTACGCTCCCATTAAAAACGGGCCTTACCTGTCAACCGGAATCGTTTACAACGGAAAAGACGTTGAAACCATGCAATTCGATCACCGGTCACGGGTAATTTCCGGCGAATCCTATCAGGGAACGCTGCAAATCCAGCAAATCCGTCCTGCCGGCTGGGGGCTGGCTCTGGGGCTTGGCTATCAATATAATTTCCGCAATGGGTTATCCGCCGGCTTCGAGTGGACACCAGCCTGGGGACAGTATCCGAAACCCTCCTATACTTTCAGCAGTGAGCCCGGATTGTCTTCACAGGCCAAAGACCATCTTCAGCATAAAATGGACCGGGAGTTCCGCTCCAGTGTCACCAACCTGTACAAGATTTTCCATATAGGGGTGGCCTACAGATTCAAATAAGAATAATTACTTCACAAAAATTTACCTCAATGAAACTGACTAATAAAACCATTCTAATTACCGGTGGTACTTCCGGTATTGGAAACACCCTGGCGCAGGCATTGCAAAAGCACAACAAGGTGATCCTGCTGGGTAAAGACCCCGTCAAGCTGGAAAAAGCCAGACAACAGGGATTCCTGACCATACCATGCGACCTATCCAAGCAAGAGGATATTGAAAAAGCAGCTATTACCGTGCAAAATGATTACCCCGATTTGGCGGTGTTATTCAACAATGCCGGGGTGCAGTACAACTACCTGTTTACCTCATCAGTGATGCCGCTGGATAAAATCGGGCAGGAGATGGATATAAATTTCACCGGACAGGCAGTACTAACACAGCTATTGATCCCGGTGCTGATGACAAAGGAACAGGCTCTGATTGTCAATACCACTTCCGGACTGGCTTACTTCCCCAAATTGAATGGACTGGTCTACAGCGCCAGCAAGGCGGCACTGAGAAGCTTCACCACCGGTCTGAGGTATGCCTTATGTGATTCAAATGTTAAAGTAGTAGAATTTATTCCACCGGTTACTGCTACCAATATGACGGCAGACCGTGACGAAAACAAGATGACTCCACAGGAACTGATCCGGATCATCCTGCCCCAACTGGAAAAAGGTAGAAAGGTGGTGACCACCGGTAAGCTGCGGCTGTTTCCTTGGATCGCCTTCCTGTTTCCTGGTCTGGCCCATAAGATCCTGTCAAAATGATTCGTATCTTATAACACGATTTCAATCGGGCCCGACTCCTTTCCAAAGAGGTGGTTATGGAAGCATTGTTATCTGCTTATAATGGAACGAAAAGATCAGGCACCAGAAAATAAGAATTTGCATGGCATTTATAATTTGACAAGCCCGGTATGGTTCACTACATTAGTACCGGTGCTGAACATCCCTTTTGCGCATCGCCAGAACCCAGAACCAGCCATCAGAATAAAGTTGTACCTCGAATTATCTAATTACTAGTGGTTAAATATAAAAATTTGCACCTGTGGATGCTGGTTCCTATGGTCATCATGCAGTTGGGTATCGCTATGGACTATTGGGGCGATTTTTCAGAGAACGCCTGGTCTGTGCACATCCATTACTGGACCGGAACTATCTGGTATTTATACCTTATCATTCAACCCTATTACGCAACTCACGGCCAATTAAATAAGCACCGGACCAATGGCATCATTGGCATGTTCCTGGCCGGTGGAGTTGCCCTGACTGCCCTCAGTATGATGCACCGGGATATCGCTACTGCCCACCGGGCCGCTGAATTCGCGGACCAGTTCGGGCCATTTGAACCCTGGTTCTTTTACGGAATTGCCACCATAGAAATCGTGATGATGTCTGCGTTTATTTTTGCGGTTATTCAGGGCATTATACACAGGAAAGAACTGGAAAATCATGCCTGGTGGCTAATCAGCACGGTATTCATCATCATGATGCCCGCACTTGGCCGCGGTCTTCAAAATACCTGGTTGATAATAGAGGGATTCAGCAAAGAAACTGATATAATGTCTTCAGTATATATCACCAACTTCATCATCATAGGCCTCGCTTTATGGGCTGCCACTAAGTTTGGCCGGCTCAAACATCCCGCCACCTACCTGGTGGTGGCAGTAAATTTGTTCAATTGCCTGCTGGAACCGTTGGGGCGATCAAAAGCCGTACAATCACTACTGGAGGCCATGATAAAAGGATAGGAGAACCAACTATAATTTTACTATGAAAATCACCAAAGGATTTTGTGCAATAGTTTGTTGCCTGTTTTTGTGGGACTGTAACCCTCCACCAACAGAACAGGTAGTTGACACACCACCTCCCAACGTTATTTTATTGATGGGTGATGATCACGGCTGGGAAGAGACCGGGTATAACGGACATCCTTTTTTGCAAACTCCTGTGCTGGATGAAATGGCTGCTACCGGACTGAGGCTGGACCGGTTTTTCTCGGCGTCACCAGTGTGCTCACCCACCCGGGGCAGTGTGATCACCGGGCGGCATCCCAACCGCTATGGAACCTTCACCCCCAACTGGTCTATTCGTCCGGAAGAAATCTCCATTGGTCAAGTGCTCAATCAAGCGGGTTACCATACCGGGCACTTCGGTAAATGGCATTTGGGACCGGTTAAAGCCTCCTCCCCCACCAATCCCGGGGCCATGGGTTTTGATACCTGGCTTTCTCATGACAATTTTTTTGAAATTGACCCGGTGTTATCACGAGATGGCGGTACCCCGGAATTATTTCAGGGAGAAAGTTCAGAAATACTGATTGAGGAAACTATTCAATTTATTGAAGCAGCACAGGAAAAGGATCAGCCTTTCCTGGCAGTGGTGTGGTTCGGTTCCCCCCACGAACCCTACAGCGGACTGGAAAAGGACCTGGCACTGTATGCAGATTTACCAGATAGTTTAAGTGAGATGGAAGTTTCCCTTACTTCTATGGAAACCGGACTGCCGGCAAAAAGACCTTTAAAGGATGTACTGCAGGAACGCTTTGCAGAAATCACCGCCATGGACAGGGCCATAGGAAGGTTGCGCCAGCATCTGGCGGATCAGGGTTTGCGTAAGAATACCGTAGTTTGGTATTGCGGGGATAATGGGGTGCCCGCCAGCGGCATCTACAACCCTGCCTTCCGGGGGGTTAAAGGCAATGTTTATGACGAAGGTATCCGGGTGCCCGGCCTGATCGAATGGCCGGGTGGGTTAACCAACCCCCGAATTTCCGATGTAATTAGTGTTACCTCCGACATGTTTCCAACCCTTTGTGAACTGGTGGGACAGCCACTACCGGGGCGTCCCGTAGACGGCATTAGCCTGGTACCACTGATACAGGGAAATATGACTGAACGGCCCGCTCCCATCTGCTTCTGGAACTTCGATCCCGGCAACGAAAAAGAGGGTCAGCCTTATATCGACCCCGAACTTCAGGTGGGCACCACCCCCCTGGTAAAACAAATGAACGGCGTATATACCCGGTCTTTCACCAATTTTCATCATCCAGCTATCGTAGAAAGCGACTTTAACGGACCCCGGGCCATCCTGGACAATCGCTACAAACTGGTGATTGATGGTGCCTCTGGCTCCGGCCGGGAACTGTTTGATGTGATCAATGACCCCGGGGAACAGCATAATCTATTAGAGGAGCAGTCACAGGTGGCGGCTAAACTTGCGGAGCAATTGGAAGAGTGGCAACACTCGGTACTACGGAGTCTCACCGGTGCCGATTATTGACCGGTTTTCCAGCAAGATTAGTGGGTTTATATTAACTTTCTGATGGGATTGATCCCCCTAACAGCACCGGATCAACTATTGAATAATATAGCACCTGCCATGTTAAACTGGAACGACATCACAAAATTTACCAATAACGGTAATCCCAAGCCCCCGCGACGGGTGGAAAAGACCGAAGATGAATGGCGGGAGTTATTGACCAGCGAGGAATACCACGTGACCCGGGAAAGGGGTACGGAAAGAGCCTTTAGTTCTGACCTCTGCAGTCTGTTTGAACCGGGTAAATACGCCTGTAAATGTTGTAAAACGCTGCTTTTTGATTCGGGAGAGAAGTTCGAAAGCGGTACCGGCTGGCCTTCGTTTACCCAACCCATTGCGGTGGAAAATATCGCCTATCACAAGGACACCAGCTTTGGGATGATCCGGGTAGAGACCCTTTGCAATATCTGCGACGCCCACCTGGGGCATATATTTCCAGATGGGCCTGCCCCCAGTGGCCTGCGGTACTGCATCAATGCCCTGGCGCTGGAGAAGGTTTCATGAAACTGCAGGACCTGAATTCCAATCCACCACCGGCATGGGACCAAATCATGGTCAAGTGCCAGGAAATGGGATTCGATATGGCCTCTGATGAAGAAGCAGGCTCACTGCTCAGGGCGTTGGTGGCCAGTAAACCCGGCGGACATTTCCTGGAGCTGGGGACTGGGATAGGCGCTTCATTGTGCTGGATGCTGCAGGGCATGGACCACGAATCTGACATCATATCGGTAGAAAATGATGCGCAGTTGGTAGGGTTTGTTCATTCACTGTTCGAAAAAGATCCCAGATTGACATTGATTTGTGAAGATGGAGAAAAGTGGCTTGAGTCCTACTCCGGAGCTCCTTTTGACCTGATTTTTGCCGATACCTGGCCGGGAAAGTATTTCTGCCTGGAAGAGACATTGGAACTGCTGAAGCCCGGAGGGTTCTATGTGATCGATGACATGCTGCCTCAATCCAATTGGCCTGACGGGCACCAGGAAAAGGCCACGCAATTAGTTAAACTGTTGAATGGACATGACCAGCTTTTTGCAACCAAATTGGATTGGTCCACCGGGGTCATGATTTCTACCAAGAAGTTTATTCCTTGATCCCCTCCAGATCCAGCATGAAGGCATATCCCATTGCTGTTCTTTTATGACGTTTGAACCGGCCGGATGATCCCCCGTGACCAGTATCCATATCGACATCAAGCAGCAACAGGTTATCATCTGTTTTCATATCCCTGAGTTTGGCCACCCATTTGGCAGGCTCCCAGTACTGCACCTGTGAATCAAATAATCCGGTTGTTACCAACATATTGGGATAGGATTGTGTCTTCACCTGGTCATATGGAGAATAGGAAAGCATGTAATCATAGTATTCCTTATTCTTTGGATTACCCCATTCATCAAACTCGTTGGTGGTAAGGGGAATACTTTCATCCAACATGGTGGTCACTACATCCACCCATGGAACGGCCGCTATCACCCCATTGAAAGTTTCCGGGGCCATGTTGACCACTGCCCCCATTAACAGCCCTCCTGCACTTCCTCCTATGGCATACAGGTGTTCGGGGGAAGTATATCCCTCATCAAACAGGTGTTTTGCACAGTCAATGAAATCATAGAAGGTATTTTTCTTGTTGAGCAGTTTGCCATCTTCATACCATTTGCGACCCATTTCCTGCCCCCCACGAACATGGGCTATGGCGTAAATGAAACCCCGGTCCAAAAGGGACAGCCTTGATGAGTTGAACCAGGGGTCGGTCGATATCCCATAAGATCCGTAAGCATTTAACAACATAGGAGCCGGCTCCTGGTTCTTTACCAACCCCTTTTTGTAAACCAGACTTATCGGGACCATAGTGCCATCCCGAACCTCGGCAAACAGGCGCTCGGTTTGGTAATCATCCGGTCGATGACCTCCTACAACTTCCTGTTGCTTCTTCAACACCTGCTTCCTGGTCGTCATATTATAGTCATAAACCGAATTAGGAGTGGTCAATGATGAATAGCCATATCTCAATAATTCTGTATCGAATTCGACATTAGTGGAAGCATAAACCATATATGCAGGTTCTTCAAAATCCATATAATGCTCCTCCCCGGTTTGTTGGTCGATTACCCTAAGCGCTATCAGTGCGTTTGACCGCTCCTGTACCACCAAATGGTTTTTAAAAACTTCAATGTCATCAAGCAAGGTATTATCACGATGGGGAATAACTTCTTGCCAATGTGACTTATCCGTGGCTGAAACCGGAGTTTCCATCAACCTGAAGTTGGTGGCTTCCCAATTGGTAACGATGTAGAACTTGTCCTCAAAATGTTCTATGCGATATTCATGGGGTGTCTCCCGTGGCGTAAACTGTTCAAAATTTCCATTGGGATTATCTGCTCTTAATATGTGATAGTCGCTGGTCAGTGTGCTGACATTATAGATAATGACATAGTCACCTGACTTCGAATTATAAACTCCGGTGTAAAATGACTTGTCTTGCTCCTCATATACCAAATCGTTCTTGGCTTGCTCACTACCAAGCGAATGACGCCAAACCTTATTCTCCAACAGGGTGGTTTGGTCTTTGGTAGTATAAAAAAAAGTACCGTTGTCTTGGGCCCAGGCCCCACCAGCTGCCGCATTAGCCAGTTGATCATCCAGCAAGGCTCCTGATTCCAGATTCTTAAATTTTATGGTATAAACGCGCCGGCTCAAGGTGTCTTCTGCGTAAGCCAAGATCCTATTGTTCGGACTTACCTCCAGCCCGGAAATGTCAAAATAATCAAACCCCTCTGCCAGCTCATTCACATCCAGCATAATTTGTTCCTCACCTTCCAGTGACTGATACTTGCGACAGTAAATTGGATATTCTTTATCTTTCTCATAGCGCGTATAATACCAATAGTCATTTTTGAAGTAGGGAACGGATTCATCATCCTGTTTGATCCTTCCGATGATCTCATGGTAAAGCTTGTCCTGTAACTCCTTTGTATGGGCCAACATCGTATCCTTGTAATCGTTTTCTCCTTTCAGGTAGGCCAGAACCCGATTAGTTTGTTCATCGGGGTTCTCGGATGTTTTTTGCTCATCAGTTAGTCTCATCCAATAATATGGATCCACTCTTGAATGTTGATGTATGGTCATTGTTGTATCAATTTTAACAGCTACGGGAGCCTCGTATAAATCGGAATTGATTGGGTTGCTGGTATCTGAAATGTTGCAGGAAAACAGCATCCAAAGAATAAAGTGCAAATAGCTTTTCATGACTTTATAGAATTTCCGTTCAAACCCCTTAATGTAATACAGGTATCTCATTGCTGCCACAGGATATAGGTCCCTTTCCTACCCGCCACCACTATATCCGGTTTTTGGTCCCGGTTCAGGTCCGCCACCCTGATAAACAACCCGGTGCTGGCTTCACCGGCATTTATCACCTGCTTGTCAAATGTTTGACTTTCCCGGTTCCAGGTATAGCGGCAAATAATAGCCGGTTCATTGGCCCCGGGATCATTCCCCAAATGTGCCCACACCCGTTTACCGGTAATCAATTCTCCCTGCCCATCACCATCCAGGTCCGCCCAGGTAATGGAATGGGCCTGAGACCAACTGTCGTCGATAAGATGTTGCTTCCAGACAGTGGAATCTGCCAACGGCTCCATCTGTTCCATCCAGTATAACCCGTAGTCATGGGCAATGCCGTAAATAATATCTTGTCTGCCGTCCGAATTCACATCCGTTACTAACATGGGACAGCTGGCTTCCCTAAGTTTCCAGTGTTTCCTCCAGGTCCATCGGCCATTCCAGTCATCCGGTTGCTGATACCACCCTTCTTCAAAAAGAATATCTTTTCTGCCGTCTCCATTGATATCTGCAACTCCAACCCCATGTCCGCTGCGAGGTCCGGCCTGATATCGCGTAGTATTATTCAGCTATCTCCTGAAAAATGCAGTTCCCAAAATAAGGTGGGATTGGGGTCGTGCCAGCTGGTCAGTATGTACTCGGGCATCCCATCCCGGTTGAGGTCTTCAAACAGACCAATTTCACTGCGGACAATCCCGGTCTCTACCACCACATGCCGCTGCCACTCCATCCCTTTATTCAGGAAATCCTCACCGGGATTTTCAAACCACAGGACCTCGGGTTGTTCATAACCGGAAGTCACGATATCCAGCCAGCCGTCACCATTCATATCCCAGAGGTGCTCTCCATTGTTTTTAGCATATTCCCCTCCCTGTAGCCCCAAAGACCTAACAGGTCTGGGCACAAAATCGGGAGCGGCGTACCAATTTCTACCGGCGACAATATCATCGAGACCATCCCGGTTGATATCACCTATTACGCATACTTCATTATTGTCAATACAAAGCAATTGAGACCTAAAAGACAAATTTTTGGTTTGCGCAGGTAACTGATTAACCGTGGTGATTACCTGTAGTAAGATCAGTAGTTTTCGCATCTGAAGGGAATCTATTAAAAGATTATCATTTTTAGACCAAATTCCCTCACTGATTTAACCTACCAAACGGTATTTAAATTTTTCGTAAATTATTGTGGCAACTGAATAGGATAGCTTATGAGACCACAGAAAATAAGTGACCAGCAGTTAACAGAAAACATGCTGGTGGTATTGAGAGCCAGAGGTTATGAAGGATCAAGTTTGAATGACCTGGCAATGGTAGGCGGGTTAAAAAAAGCCAGTTTGTATCACAGATATCCCGGTGGAAAGGAAACACTGGTTCAGTCAGTGCTCGATCATTACACATCATGGTTGCAGGAAAATGTATTTGAAGTACTGACTGCTAAAAAGAAAAAACCCAAGAAGAAATTATCCACGGCCCTGCAAAGCATTAGCGATATCTACCAGGAAGGGAGCGCTAACTGCCTGTACCGGGCATTGTCCATGGAGTCAGGTAAGGCTTTATATGGCGCCCAGATCTCAAAAAATTGTGTGGACTGGCTGGAGGCCTTTGAATCACTGGGAAAGGACCTGGGACTGAAAAAAAAGAAGGCAAAACAGCTGGCATTGCACAGTCTAATTATGATTCAGGGGGGTCTGGTACTGTGCAATATTTTGGATGACCAACAATTATTTAAAGAGACCGTGGAAGATATCCGCAAATCATATTTAGGAAAGTAGACCAGCACGGAACGGTACCAACAGGAATGGACTATCACATTTTGCCCAAAGTAGAGCTTCATTTACACCTGGATTGTTCGCTTAGTTTTAAACTGGTCAATCGGTTGATTCCCGGTATTAGCCCGGAAACTTACCGACACTCCTTTGTAGCCCCTGCCAAATGCACCGACCTGGCGGATTATATCCAGAGGGCCCTGGCTGCAATCGCCCTAATGCAAACCCGTGAGAACCTGATTTTGGTGGTGGAAGATCTTTTTGAGCAACTTAAGCAGGATAACATCATTTATGCAGAGTTGCGATTTGCTCCGCTGGAGCATACCGCAGGTGGATTGAAGCCAGAAGAAGTAGTCGATATTATCAACCAATCAGTTGATCAATGTATTGGAGACTTCGGCATTCAGGCCGGTATAATATTATGCACATTGAGACATTATTCAGCGGATCAAAGCATGCAAACCGTGAAGTTGGTAGAGCGCTTTACCGGTACCAGAGTGGTTGGCTTTGACATAGCATCGGATGAAGCCGGGTATCCCATTGACAACCATGTAGCAGCCTTTAAATATGCCCGGGATAGGGGGATTAGTTGCACGGCACATGCCGGCGAAGCCAAAGGGCCGGAAAGTGTCTGGGAAACCCTGGAACACTTTTGCCCCAGCCGGATTGGTCACGGTGTCCGCAGTGCTGAGGATGACAAACTTGTCACTTATCTAAAACACAGGGACATTCACCTGGAAGTTTGTCCCACCAGCAATGTTCAAACCAATGTATTCCCGGAAATCGAGGACCATAACATAGACAAGCTATATCATCAGGGTGTTTCGCTAAGTGTGAATACCGATTGTCGCACCATAAGCGACGTTACCCTGAGTGGAGAATATGCCTTACTGCATAAAGTCTTTAACTGGGGCCCGGAACAAGTTTACCGGTGTAATGTGGAAGCTGTCAAACACGCTTTCGCCCCGGAAACCGTGAAAAAAGATTTATTAAAACAGTTAGCCGCGGGATTTGCTAACTTACCAACTCATCAAACTTAACTATGAAAAGAAGAAAATTTGTGGCATCTACCCTGGCAGGTAGCCTGGTGGCTCCTTATGTTTTGGGAAATTCATCCACCCAAGCCGAAAACAATGAGATATATGAACTGAGGACCTATGAGATGGCATGGGGAGGAAACTGGTCGGCCCTAAATACCTTCCTGCAGCAGGTGGAATTACCCTACCTAAAGAACAATGGAGCCAACCATACCATGACTTTCAACGAACACGGGCAAGACCAGCCCACAAAATTATGGACCCTGGCGTCATTCCCTGATTTTAATAGTTACCAAAAAGCTATTGTAAGCCGGAAAAAGCAATCCTACATAGATCAGTCAGCGGCTTATACCGAAGCTGGAAAAACATTTACCAGAATCACTTCCTCTTTGCTCTATGCATTTGATGGCTTAAAGCAAATGAAATCACCCATCGACGATGCTTCGCTGTTTGAACTCAGAATCTATGAGGGAGTAAATGAAGATGCGGTGAGAAGAAAGATCATGATGTTCAACGACGAAGAACTTGACTTGTTCTACCGGGTCGATATGAATCCCATATTCTTTGGAAATATGGTAGTGGGACCCTATATACCCAGTCTGGTATATATGCTTAATTTCCGGGATATGGAACATCGCGATAAGGCATGGGGGGATTTCCTGGCACATCCTGATTGGATGGAAATGAGAGACAGGAAGATTTATGCCAATACGGTTTCCAATATCCGAAGGATATTTTTGACACCGGGGTAAACCCGGCCACCGTTTAAGGATCAACTCCTGGGAGCAATTATTTCACAACTTGATATAATTTGTTAACTTTTAGACGGCGACTTTCAACATCCCTGAGGATTTCTACTATGCGCGTTTCTTTAACAGTTCTAATTTCATTGGTTTTTATCAAAACCGTGATTGCCCAGGATATTGATCTCCTGATAAAGGGCGGCCACATAATCGATCCTAAAAACGGTATTAACTCCGTGATGGACCTGGCCATAAAAGAGGGAAAAGTCTATCGTGTCGCTTCAAACATTCCCGAAAATCAAAGTAACCGGGTAATTGATGCCAGTGGATTATTTGTGACACCGGGATTAATCGACATGCATGCACATGTTTTTCACGGCACAGACACCGAATCCTACATAGCTAATGCCCCTGGCAGCCTGGCTCCTGATGGATATACATTTCGCTCCGGGGTTACTACGGTGGTGGATGCAGGATCTTCCGGCTGGCGCACCTTTAGACAATTCAAGCGCCAGACCATAGATCATGCACAAACCAGGGTGCTGGCTTTCATCAGCATTGTCGGTAGTGGTATGTACGGCAGGCTGGAAGCGCAGAATGTCAGTGATATGGACGCCACCCTAACCGCCTTTATGATCAGTAACTACCCCGAGCACATAGTTGGTGTAAAGGCCCATCATTATCGCGGGGCGGATTTTATCCCGGAAGAGCGGGCGGTGGCCGCTGGAGCTATTGCCAAGGTGCCGGTGATGGTGGATTTCGGAGAGCATGATCCCATGCGTTCAATCAAGAAATTATTTCTGGAAACCCTGCGTCCGGGAGATATATTTACCCATACCTACTCCTACACCAGAAACCGAGAAACCGTGGTGGACGAAAACAACAAGGTCAAACCCTTTATATTCGAAGCCCAGGAACGGGGGATTATTTTTGATGTGGGACACGGTGGAGGTAGTTTCATCTGGCACCAGGCCAAGCCTTCCATCGAACAGGGGTTCCTGCCGGATGTAATCAGTACCGATCTGCACTACTGGAGCATGAACGACGGCCTAAAGGACATGACCAACTTGATGTCAAAATTTCTTTGTCTGGATATGAGTTTGCAGGATGTAGTAGCACGGTCCACCTGGAAGCCGGCCCAGGTAATTCAGCGCACCGAATTGGGCCATCTTTCCGTGGGGGCCGAAGCGGATATTGCGATATTCAGCCTTCAGCAAGGTAACTTCGGTTTCATTGATTCCCGGGGAAGAAAAATGAACGGTGACCGGAAACTGGTGGCAGAACTTACCCTTAAAAGTGGAAGAATTATGTGGGACCTTAACGGAATTTCTGTCCCTGGCTGGGATACCGCACCTCTCAAGTACTGATGAAACTGCAATATACATACTTACTAATTTGCTGGTTAGTGCCTGCAGCAATTGCCGCCCAGGAATTTGACCTGATCATTAAATCCGGCCATGTTATTGATCCCAAAAATCAGGTTGACCAGGTAATGGATGTGGCAGTAGCAGATGGAGTGATTCAGCAGGTCGCTCCCGAAATTGATCCGGCACGCGGTAAAAAAATAATTGACGCTTCCGGGTTACTGGTTACTCCAGGTCTGATAGACATTCATACCCACGTATTTGTTGGAGAAGCCAACCGGTTTGCCGGTGGTTTTTCCAGTGTCAGTCCCGATGATTTTACCTTCAAATCAGGTATAACCACGGTAGTGGATGCAGGAACATCCGGATGGCGCTCCTTCCCGAGTTTTAAAGAACTGGTCATCGATCGCTCACAGACCAGGGTGTTGGCATTTCTAAACATCACCGGTGCGGGAATGGTAGGTGCTCCTGAGGAAGAAAACCTGGAAGATATGACTGTTCAGTCGGCAGTGGAAATAATCAAAAAGTATCCGGACATCATTGTGGGCATCAAGCTTGGCCATTACAGAGGGACACAGTGGGACCCATTTACCCTGGCCCAGGCCGCAGCCACCGAAGCCGATGTGCCTATGCTGCTGGAATGTCATGTGCCCGAATTGCCCCTGGATCAACTCCTGACCCGAATGCAGCCAGGGGATATTTTCACCCATACCTATGGGGCGGTGAACGATCGCGACTGGATCCTGGATGATAACTTTGATATCAAACCTGAAGTCCTGGCCGCTCGTAGCAAAGGGATCTATTTTGATGTAGGACACGGGGGTGGCAGTTTTCATTATAATCTGGCGGTCCCAGCCCTGGATCAGGGGTTTTATCCGGACTCGTTCGGTACCGACCTGCATCGTTTTAGTATGAATGCCGGAATGAAAGACATGCTGAATGTAATGTCAAAGTTTCTTAACTTGGGTATGCCATTGAACATGCTGATCGACAGGGCTACCTGGAACCCTGCTCAAATGATCCACAGGGAAGATCTGGGTAACCTTAGCCAGGGAAGCGAAGCGGACATCGCGGTACTGGGAATTCGAGAAGGCACCTTTGGTTATGTTGATTCCGGGGGTAACAAAATCGAAGGAAATAAAAAATTGGAGGCTGAGCTTACCCTGAGAAAAGGGAAAGTTGTTTGGGACCTGAATGGCTTGGCCGCTCAAATTTATAAGTAAATATCATTGTTAAAAAACCACAAAGTATGAACCGCAGAGAGATTGTGAAAAGCCTATCGGTTATGCCATTTGCAGGTGGCATAATGTATAAGGATGAATTGCTTAATCACGGCAATTCAGCAGTTAATAGTGATTCGGATATTTATCGATCGCTGGGCATAGAGCCTGTGATTAACTGCCGGGGTACTTTTACCATTATCGGAGGGTCGATTGAAAGACCTGAGGTGCTCCAGGCGCAGGAAGCGGCTGCAGGTCAGTTTGTACAGTACGATGAACTGGCTCATGGGATAGGAAAGAAACTTGCCGAACTGACAAAGACCGAATGGGGTATCGTAACCTCGGGCTGTGCCGGTGCCATGAAGCACGTAACTGCTGCCTGTGTTACCGGGGGGAACCCGGAAAAGCTCATTCGCATTCCCGATTTATCCGGATTTGATAAGACCGAGGTTATCGTACCAAGTCACTCAAGAAATGCCTACGACCATGCGTTGAGAAATATTGGGGTAACTATGGTAACGGTTGACACTCCTGAGGAAATGAAGCAGGCAATAAGTAAGAAAACCGCCATGATCTACATCATGACGCCTAAAGCATCTGAAACAGGACAACCGTTTTCATTGGAAGTCATCGCGGAAATTGCCAAACCACATGGCATACCAATTCTGGTGGATGCGGCAGCTGAAGACCTTACCATCCCTCCGGTCCATTTAGCCCGGGGTGGCACAGTCGTTACCTACAGCGGAGGCAAGGCCATTTGTGGACCGCAATGTGCCGGACTGGCGCTAGGTGATAAAGACCTGCTGATGTCGGCCTGGCAGGCCAGTTCGCCTCATCACGGACCCGGTCGCGATAACAAGGTGGGTAAAGAAGAAATGTTGGGTATGCTGGCCGCAGTGGAAGCCTGGACTACCAGGGACCACCAGCAGGAGTGGCAAACCTGGCTCAACCGGCTGGAACATATTTCCAAGAAATTAACCAAGATCAAGGGGGTTGAGGCCAATGTGAAAGATCCTTCAGGGCTCAACAACCGGGCTCCTACCCTGGTGGTCAGCTGGGATCCCAAGACACTGAACATCACCGGGTACCAGGTGGCGGAAGATTGTGCCAGAAAAGCACCACGACTGGCTATTGGTGACGGCGATGATGATCAGAAGGCCTGGGTAACCATTACCCCCAGTCAAATGCAGGACGGACAGGAAAAAATTGTAGCCGACAGATTGCACAAGCTGCTTTCTGAGAAACGACCGCCATTGTCCAGTGAGTTGAAGGCTTCCACAGCTTCAGTTACCGGGCACTGGGATGTTGAGGTCAATTTTTTCTCCAGTACCAGTCACCAAAAATTCTTCATTGAGCAGGAAGGCAACTGGGTACAGGGCATTCACCAGGGGGCGTTTGACAAAACCGAAATGATTGGTATGGTGGAAGGAGACCAGGTAAAGTTTCGCAGTAGATTCAGGTATCCGGGTGACAATGTTACTTACCTGTTCCACGGCAAGGTGAACGGTGATACCATGCAGGGGGATATCCATTTGGGGGAATATCTTACTGCCAAGTTCACAGCACGCAAGGCCAACTACCAGCAGAATAGAAAGCCCATTGAGATACCCGGAGGACCACCACTGGCCACCTGATGTTCACATAGCGTCAGTACTGGAAGTACCAGTATCTAATTGGGATGTTTAACAGACGCTCCAAGGTCGGCCCCGGGGCCATGGTAGCTGCGGCCTTTATTGGGCCCGGCACCGTAACCACCGCTACCATTGCAGGCAGCAGCTACGGATATACCTTGCTGTGGGCAGTGCTGTTTTCAGTTTTTGCTACGTTGGTGCTGCAGGAGATGGCAGCCCGGCTGGGAGTTTCTACCCAGCTCGGACTGGGAGAGGCCATAAGACACCAGATCAGCCACCCGGTACTCCGGGGATTGCTGGCATTCCTGATAATCGCAGCCATTTTCGTGGGTAATGCCGCCTATGAGGCTGGCAACATCAGAGGCGCGGTACTTGGGTTGGACTTCAACCGGCAAACGTGGCCTTTTAATCCCTGGATTTTACTGATAGGAATAATTGCCTTCACCTTACTATGGCGTGGCCAGTACCGACTGATTGAACGGTCACTGGTGACCCTGGTTTCGCTGATGGGTATTGTTTTCCTGTTGACTGCCCTGTTGGTAAAGCCGAGTCTGCCAGGTATACTAAGTGGATTGTTGCTTCCAGTAGTTCCCAATAACTCCCTGGTAATGGTAGTGAGCTTAATTGGCACCACCGTGGTGCCTTACAATCTTTTCCTGCATGCTGCCACTGCTGCCAAAAGGTGGAACCACCAGGACTTGTACGCTGCCCGACTGGATACCCTGATATCTGTGTTGGGTGGAGGATTGATCACTATGGCTATCCTGATAACCGCTTCCGCGGCTTTTGCTGGTACCTCCCGCGAAATAAACAATATATCAGATCTTTCCAGTCAGCTGATGCCGTTGTTGGGCAATTGGTCCCTGCCATTTATGTCACTGGGGTTTTTTGCCGCCGGGCTCTCTTCCGCCATCACCGCCCCGCTGGCCGCTTCATTTGCCACTTCGGAAATTTTGGGATGGCCAACCCAACTGCATAAAAATAAGTTTAAGGTGGTCTGGTTGCTGGTTCTGGCTGCCGGTTTATTCTTTTCCAGCTTGAATATAAAACCCACCACAATAATTCTCTTTGCACAATTTGCCAATGGTTTACTACTACCTATCCTGGCGATTACCCTGCTGTGGATCATGAATAATAAAAAGCTACTGGGGACTTCAATAAATGGCACAGTAAGTAACCTTATGGGAGTGGTAGTGGTTCTGATCACCATAATACTTTCGATAAAAAGCATTGGTAAAGCCTCAGGGTTCTGGTTTTAGCTTATTTTCGGTAAATTTCACAGGCCTCAAAACATTCTCACAATTTTCATTATGAAAACCCTGGATATCAACTGCGATTTAGGAGAAAGTTTTGGTCATTACATTATTGGCAACGATCAGGCCGTTTTTCCACATATCACTTCCTGCAACATCGCCTGTGGGTTCCACGGTGGGGATCCCTTGCACATGCACCGGACCATTGAATCCGCTATTAAGCACCGGGTGCAAATAGGGGCACATCCGGGCTTTCCCGACCGCCCGGGGTTTGGGCGTCGAAAAATGGAGCTGCCACCCGAAGAGATCAAAGCAACCATTAAATACCAGCTGGCCGCCATCTCTGGCATGGCCAAAAGCCTTGGAGCCGACGTAACCTATATGAAGCCCCATGGCGCCCTGTACAACATGGCCGTTGTCAGTGAATCCATTTCTAATACGCTGATCGACGCTGTGCTGGAGGTTGATCCCAATATGCGAATCATGGGCCTAGCCGGTAGTTTGTTCCAGGAACTGTGCGAATCCCGGAATGTTAGGTTTATTTCCGAAGGATTTGCTGACCGTAGCTATCTGCCTGATGGAAGTCTGCAACCCAGAATATCGGAAGAAGCGGTAGTTTTCGACCCTGGAAAGGCTGCCGAACAGGTACTGGAAATGGTACAAAGAAAACGCGTCCGTACCATTGGTGGCACCACCATCCCACTGGAAATTCAAAGTATTTGTGTACACGGTGATAACCCTGCGGTGGTTGATATCCTGAAATCAATTGATGAGGCGCTGGCCAATACGGGAATAGTTAAACGGCATTTCTGATGGTTAACAATATGATCCCTTTGGGAGACCAGGCGTTACTGATCAACTTCCAGCAAAAAATAGATTACCGTATTCATGACCAGGTAATGAGTCTTTACCTGCAACTTAAATCCAACGCCATAAGCGGGGTGAAATATATGACGCCTGGTTACAGTTCCCTGACCGTTGGATATGATCCAGGCTTAATTAGTTACCTGGAGTTAAAAAGCATTATACGGCAATTAACAAAACTGCCAAAAACCCCTGAAGCTATTACCGGTCGCAAGCTAACGCTGCCTGTTTGCTACCAGGCGCCCTATGCGGCTGATCTGGCAGAGGTTACCTTACAAAAAGACTTGAGCAAAGGAGAAATCATTGAACTTCATACCGCAAACCCATTCCGGGTGTTTATGCTGGGCTTTCTTCCCGGATTTCCCTATATGGGTATACTGCCTGAATCGCTGGTGATGCCCAGGAAGAGCAGACCCAGCATCAAGATTCCCGAACGATCAGTTGGAATAGCTGGGGAACAAACCGGAATTTACCCCTGGGAATCTCCCGGAGGATGGCACATCATTGGGAGAACACCCCTGCCGGTATACCACCAAACCCACCGGGACCCCTTCCTGTTCCGGGTTGGAGACCAGGTACAATTCCGATCAATAACTGCCTCTGAATACAGGCATATGCGAAACGCCGTAAGCAAGAACGACTTTAAATGGAGTAGTATCGTAACTGATGAGTCTTAAGCTTAAGATAATTAGACCCGGTCTGTTCAGCACTATTCAGGACCACGGGCGGGGTTCCTATCGGGATTGGGGAATTCCCAGCTCCGGTCCCATGGACCCGGAATTGGCAAGACTGGCTAATCAGCTTTTAGGTAACCCTGATAAACATCCGGTATTGGAATTTACATTGTGGGGACCTGTTATCGAGTTGCAGGGTAACGGATATATTTCATTGACCGGTGGGCAATTGAAAGCCAAACTCGATCATGAGCCGGTGCCTACAGGACAGGTGATTCCGGTAAGCGGGGCCCAAACCCTGTCAATAGGAAAACTGTCCCAGGGATGTAGGGGCTATTTGGCGGTTGCGGGTGACTGGAAGCTACCTCATTGGCTGGGAAGTTGTAGCACCGCAGCTCAAAAGCCACATCAACTAACACCGGGGTCATTGATCAAGAAGGGGCTGGTGATCACGGTCGATCAAAGAGAGCCAAAATTCCCTGAAAGTTCGCTGCTCGGCGGGCTGATCGAACCGACAAGACCAATCAGAATATTGGCGGGCCCGGAATATGATCTATTTAGTACAGAGAACATCCGCCAGTTACTGGGTGGTACGTTTTCCATATCCAGTGAAAGTAACAGAATGGGTTACAG
>JAUIKU010000094.1 GCA_030430675.1 Bacteroidia bacterium
CTTACCATCGGTCTCCAGGTTTCCCCGATACCTGATGCCCAGGGGTGCAACCTGTAAATCAAGGGTGTCATCCTTAAAAACTATCGAACTAACCGGAATTCCCGTTGCACCCTGGTCGGGACTGTCCATGGTGGCTGACAGGCCAGTATCCGAGGTGGTTATATGAAATACCAGTCTGAGTTGCATTCCCTGTACATCCAACAGTCCGTTCCAGTCTCCGGTAATGTCCTGTGCCTGAATTTTAAATAAGGTAGAAATGGCAATCAGTGTAGTGATTAAAGTTTTCATTGCATTTCAATTAAGTTGTAGCGGAATCCGCTTAAGATCGTAGTTCTTCCATGTCGGCCATAATCTCCTTCAACTTCCTGAATACCCTTCCGTAGACCAGGTTAACGTCCCATCGGTATATCCTTCCGGCGAAAAAAGCCATAGCCAGTGCCACAAATACTACAACGGCCAGAACCACCACGGCGATATCACCCCATAAAATCATTTGGGGGAAATGCCTGGAAAACAATTCCTTTAACACCGTCGCATTGTCATTCGAAAACCATATGGTAGCTATTGCACATAAAAACATCACTGGATAGAAAACCCGCATGATTTTTACATTGTTGTCAATTGAATCCTCCAGCCAGTTATTGAACGCCTTCAAATAGTCATAACTACAGGCCCCGTGGTCAAGCTCTTTCATGCCCTCCATTTGTAGTTTCATATAATAGGCAAATACGTTTAATAAAACTGCTACCAGGATCCCCAGGTACAACACACCAAGAAAATACCACCACACTACAATCACCACTGAAAACATCACCAAAGCGATAAGATTTACCCTCATCATGCCTTTAATCCGGTCGATGATGTTGCGGGACTTCTGATTGTAAAGATTATTGATCTTGGGCGCTACGGTCAGATCATTTCTTAAAAAACCCTCTTTCCAAATAGTTTCAATTGACTTTTCCATCTAAAGTTTTCTTTAATCGTTCTTTAATTCTTTTTATCCTGACCCCAATATTATTAGTGTTGGTGCCGGTAATATCAGCGATCTCCTGGTATGATTTCTCTTCCAAGTAAAGCAGTATCACTCCTCTATCCACCTCAGATAGCTGGCGAATTGCCAAGTACAATTGATTGACAGACTCACCTTGAAAAGCCCTGTTCTTTTCAGAAAATTCAGCTGGCAGCTGGTCGGAAGCAAAACGCTGTTGATGTTGCTTACTCTTTTTAAGCAGGGTCAGACAGACATTGAGGGCTACCCGGTAAATCCAGGTCGACCATTGAGACTGCTTACTGAAACTCTTATGGCTTTTCCAGATCTGCAGGCAAACCTCCTGGTAGTAATCTTCAAAGTCTTCCTCGGAATTGGTATATGCCCGGCAGATCTTGATGATTATGGGTGCATATGGCAGAATGGAAGAGGTGTAGGAATCGCTGCTCACTACTGTTTTTCTTAGTTAGTGGCCTAATGGGCAAATTTATTACAGGGGAGCAGTAAAAATCTATTATCCCGGCTTTACCGCAAAGTGTATATCTGTGATCAACTCTGTTTCAGCCACCTGGTCCGGGGCGTTGACGTAGGTTTCGAACGGATGGAATCCTTTCTTGGGTTTGAACTCCTTGGCCCGCTGCATCATCATCATGGTGGTCCAGGCATTCCCCAGGTGCAGATAGGGCCCAACGTGTCTGACAGTGTAGGTCTCGGTAGCGGGGATAGCGCCGCTGATCACCCCCGCTGGCAGACTGTCAGGGACCTGTTTTACAGGAAAACCGGCGGTATAGGAAACCTGTTGCTTCACCGGATCCCACTTGTGATAAATGGAAAATGGAACGCCCTCCAGGTTGTCTTCATTGGCGCTGGCCAGATCTTTCAGGCTGTTGAAATCTGCAGCCATCTTTTCCCCTACCTCTGACGCGGAACAATCTCGCTTGATACCCACATACTTGCATCCGGGGTAATGTCCCCGGCCAATAAATTCCAGCTTTGACTTTACTGCCCCGTCTTCTGCATATTCTTTGAGCATGTTGAGCCCCCGCTCGAAGTCCATACCTATAAAAGCCTCCATTGATTTTTTCATCCAGAACATGAAAAATGGCAGACTGCTGTCCATGATCCAGGTAACCCGTGTGTTCTCACCTTCGGGCGCCAATTTGAAATATACCCTGGCTTTGGATTTCCAGGGCTTGAGAAATATCAGGTCGTAGTCGATGCTGGAATGGGGGCTTTCAGCAGTAACCTTCATTTCACCGGCACCGGTGCGCTTACCCTGCCACTCATAGAATTTGGCATCATCGGCCACCGTGACCTTTGCCTCCGGCTCACATATTAACCAGGGAGACCAGGCTGTCCAGTGATTAAAATCGTTTATGATGTTGAAAATCTTCTCGGCGGAAGCGCCGATGGTTATGGATTTGCTAACGTGCGTTTTGGGCATGGTTAAGGTAGGTTAGGTTGTTATGGTTAAAATAGTCATTAAAAAACTTCCTGGCAAGAAAGGAAGAATGATAAAGACAAGACCTCTTGTGTAACGGGTCAATTTCTTAAACTACCAAAACTAACCTGAGATTTGTATCTGTCAATAGATTTATCTATTATGATAGGAAACTTATAAATATCTCAAAATGAACCCATTAAGCAGAGTCCGGACTTTAGCATTTCCCATACTTGCATTAATTACCACTGGTTGCCCCGCCGGTGATGATGACGCGTATAGTAATGTACAGGTTGATTTTGCTACAAAGCAAGAAGTAACCGACGGGCAAGTTATCGTTATTCAAAATAGTACCGTGGACTTCATGGAAACGACATCTTCCAATGTTACCTTTTTACAATGGGACTTTGAAGGTGGGACTCCAATTTCTGCCACAGGGTCTTCACCAAATGTTGCCTATGAAAACACCGGAGCATTTGATGTTACACTTACCGCTAACGGTGGAGCTCCGAATGAAAAAGTTGTAACTAAAATAGAATATGTTGTAGTACTAGCCCCCGAAAATATTGAAGCTTCCATTGTTTCTGAAGTAGGCAGTAACGGCAATGCCACTACCTGGGTGTACGACGCCAACGACCGACCTATTTCCTCGGAAACCCTGGGTACTGGGGGCGCTTCTGTAAGCAGAACCACTTATCAATGGGATGATGGTAGTGGTGAAGTTGAAGTAATTGAGCATTTTGATGCCGACGATAATCTAGTAGGGACAGAGTATAACTACTATGATGAAAATGATGAATTAGAAGGGCGTGAAGTGATGGATGCTGATGGTAATCCAGTACAAATACTTGATTATACCTATACCGCTGATCTGATTACCGGAGCTGATATACAACAAAGTGATGGACAGGGAGGCCTCCTATCGCTACAAGCTGAATATGTACGGGACTTTGACAACAATTTGTTTACCGAAATTTATAAAGACCCTGGAACCGGTAACCTGGTTGGCCAAATCGAGTATACCTTTGACGAGTTTGCTTTAAATCCCTACTTTGATATGGGCATCGAGCCATTTCCATTCACAGAATTTCAATACGCTATTGAAAAATATGAAATCCTGGATGCCCAAAGCAACCCTATTAGTACCACCACTGCGAATTTCAATGAAGTCGATCAGTATGGAATGCCAGTTGACGAAGAAAGAACTACCGACGGCAACACAGAAGGATTCGTACGGGTTTTTCGATATAATTTTGATTTCTAGGTGTTAGGGATTATTCCTCCAACTCCACATCGTCCACCTTGTTCTTTTTGCCAAACCCCAATTTGATCTTTTTCTTTTCTTTAGGTGCCTTGTTTCGTTTCCTTTGGCGGCCGGTGTTATCCTCCGCTGGCTCGGTGGTAGTGCCCCTGTCCTGTTCAAAATCCTCCAGGTCAATGATCTTGGGCTCCCTGGCCCTTTCAATTTCTTCCAGCCGCTCCTGTTCCTGACGTTCCTGTTCCCGCAGTTCTTTTTTACTTAGATCCTCCTCTTCCACCGGTGCCACTTCTTCCTCAAATCCAATATTCAGACTGTCCACTTCCTCCACATCCTTCTTCCAGAATTGCCACTTCTTTTTCTGCTTTATTTCCGGCGCTTCCAGCACCTCTTCTTCAAGCTCCCCCTCCTCTTCCTGCAGTTCCTGATCCCTGATGCCCGGTTCTTCCGGCATAGGCAGGTACTGTCCAAAATGTCGCATGTAGTAGATCTGGTCCACGTTGAATTGATTCACCGGCCTTTCCCCCTGGTTGATCAGCCGGTCCATTTCTTCAGGAGACAGATCCTGCTCCGCCAGTAAAAGTGTATCCGGTGGCTCTACCTCCGGGAAGATAGTTTCCATTTTCACGGTGCGCATTTCATCGCGCTTTTTCTTGTATTTAATGTCCCTGATCACCAGATACTTGTTCTTATCCGCATCCATATCCAGGCGCGGCAGGGTATCTTCATCAAACAGGGAAAACTTTTTGTGCCTGGTGGGTTGGTCCAGTATGTAGGCGCTTTCGTAGGAAGGGCATATGTAATTGCTCTTGCAAGAGCAGATTACAGCCATGACGGCTATGGCCATACCAAGAAAGGGAGAATTTCTCATGAGACTCCGGAGCAACTGATCACCATACATACATCGGCGCTGTCTCCATGGAAGACACACACCTGTTTAACACTAGTGCATTTATAACAATTATTATTCAAAAATATTGCTAACTCCCTGCAAATTAAAGTGTAATGGACATTAAATCTTACATGGCGCAGACCGTCAGGCAATTACGCCCATTTCCCCGGTCCCGGGCACTATTTAGCGAACATTTTATTTAAATATTGACGGATATTATATAACTTAACCACGAAACAGCTATGGATCTATTTTTTTGCGGTAATAACTCACAGTTAATACCGAAACACTAAAACTTAACCTATGAATAGAGGGGTCCTGGTGCTGTTGATCGCAGTCGCTGGAATATTTTACCTTTCTCTTAAATCAAAATTGCGGGATGAGGATGTCCCCCGGGAAAAACTCAGCGCGGTAATTAATAGCCCTCATCAGGAGGTGAGGCCTTTCATCTCTCCCGATGGCAACACCCTGTATTTCAGCAGGAGGCATCATCCCGGCAACACCGGCGGATCGCGTGACTACCAGGATATCTGGGTTTCACACTTCAGCCAGGGCACCTGGTCCGAACCGGAAAAATTGAATCCACCGTTAAACAATAAGAAAACCAATACCCTGTGCTCCGTTACCAGTGATGGCAGTTATGCCTTGCTGCTGGATAGTTATAAAAAGGTTAAAACACCATTGGTACAGGCCTATGATTCACCGGCAGGGTGGGGAGCCCCCATGGAAGTGGACATAAAGAATTTTACCAATCGCAGCTCTTATTACGATTTTTTTTATCAGGAACACCTGGAAGTTATATTGAGTGCGGTTGACGATGGCAGAGGTTACGGAGATCAGGACATTCATGTTTCATTCAAGAATTCAGACGGCAGCTATACCCAGCCTATGAACCTGGGTCCTGTCCTAAACAGTAAAAAGGGAGATTTCGCACCTTTCCTGGCAGCAGATGGCCGGACCTTGTATTTTGCCAGTTTTGGCCACCAGGGATATGGTGGCAGCGATTTTTACGTAAGCTACCGGATGGATGACAGCTGGAAACGCTGGACCAGACCCAAGAACCTCGGTCCCGGAATCAACTCTGAGCTGGATGAGAACTACCTGTCGGTAACCGCCGATTTTAAATATGTCTATTTCGAAAGTTACGCTACCGGTGCGGAAGAAAAAGACATTTACCGGGCGCGATTGCCCGGGCAGTTTCACCCACAGAACCTAATACCACAGGAAAACTCTCAGCAGCAACAAGTTATAGCTCAAAAACAAAATACCAATAAGCCAGCCACTTCCAATACTGCTCTTCATTCGAATCCGAATAAAAAACCTGCCTCTGGTCCGGCAGTGAGTGCCAATCGGCCCGGGACTAATGGGAACTTCCAACGGGAGAGAAGCAATGCTGCCAGCTCCTCTGACCTGGCTACCGGAAACCTTACGCTGCGTAAATATTTAGAAGACGGACAGCTCCATAATAAAGTACTGAGAAACAGCTACTTTCCCTACAACAGTTATCAACTTACCGTACAGGGTAAAACCAAACTCGCTGAGATCTCGAAAGTCCTGAAAAACAATCCCGGTTTGGAAATCCTGGTAGAAGGGCATTCCGACAGTTGGGGTACTGATGAAGCCAACCTGAGGGTATCATACCTCAGGGCACAGACCGCGGCGCACTACCTGGTTGATCAGGGTATTTCCGGAAGTCGATTGCAAGTGACCGGCCTGGGCGCCGAACACCCCCTGGCCAGCAACGATGATGAAGTCGAAGGAAGAGAATTGAATCGAAGGGTGGAGGTGACCCTGATAGCTCCTGCCACCACCTACAGGTTTACAGTTTACTAAGCTACCGGTGTATTGCCGTTAAATTGCCACACAAGCGGATAACCATCAGGTCACAGTAACTTCCTGGCAATCAGGAATATTACTCCCAGTAAAAAAATAATAATGGAGATTTTATTAATCCCATGCATCACCCTGATATTGAAATTACTGGGTCGTGACGGGTCCTTTTTTCGGAAGAAATATCCAAACGCCTCTCCCACCTGAAAGTAATCCTTAAACGAATTTTTCTTTTTTGCTTCCATGATTTTATATCTGTTGACCAGGTGGGTCGATCCACTGCCCATCCTCTTTTATAATTTCTATTAGTTCATCTACCGCATTCTCGGTAGGCACTCCCCTTTTTACCACCTCCTGTCCCTTATATAAAGTAATCTTGCCCTTACCCGATCCCACATACCCGTAATCGGCATCGGCCATTTCTCCCGGTCCATTAACGATACAACCCATTATTCCAATCTTTACCCCCTTCAGGTGGTCCGTTCGTTTCCTGATCATGGCGGTGGTTTTTTGCAAATCGAACAGGGTGCGCCCACAGGAGGGGCAACTGATGTACTCCGTCTTGGTCATACGGGTGCGGGCCGCCTGCAGGATGGTAAAGGCCGTTTGGTTGTAGTTGCGAATGGCAGATAATGAATCTTCTCCCTGTGACATGGTTGGGTCCTGAGCGATAAAAATGCCATCTCCCAGCCCATCGATCAGCAGTGAACCCAGGTCGGTAGCAGCGCTTAGCTGTACACTTTCCAGGTCCGTTTTACCGTAGCTTGCCGTCAGTACCACCGGATGAGACAAACCTCGATACATCATTTCGAACAAAAACCTTCTCAAATCTGCCCGGGTATGGGTGTTGCGGGATACTAGCCATATCACCAGGTGATTGTACGGTTCCAGCGTTGCCACCAGATCCAACCGGTCAGCCGGTACCTGCACAAAGTTCAGGGTGGGATGCATATCGATATCGCCTTCCAGCTGTTCCGCATTTATTAACGGAAATTTGTGCGGATCCCGGTTTTTATACCAGACAGGGTAATCCAATATTTCTTTCAAACCGTTGGGAAGCATAAATTGAACAGGCTTTGCCCCGGTATAGATATAATCAGCTCCCATGTCATTCATGGACCACTTGTCCGGTTCAGGTAAATAAAAATGTCCCACAGGCTTCAGGTCCTGGTATTGGACTTCTTCCAGATTACTGAGGTCAGCGATCACCCGGGGTACGTTGCCTTCTCCGAAATTCTCTACCGAATGTGTTTGTCTGCGCTGGTAGCTAAAAGGATCGATGGGTATTTCACCCAAATTGCTGATAGGCTTATGACCGCTGCGCTGGTCATAACGCGCCACTAATTTTTTAGCCACCGGAATTTCGTATTCAGGCTCTTCCGTAAGACTTACCCGAATGGTATCTCCCAGGCCATCTTCCAACAGGCTGCCAATGCCAAGGGCCGATTTGATGCGGCCGTCTTCTCCTTCCCCGGCCTCTGTAACTCCCAAATGCAGGGGATACGGAGGCATTCCCTCGGCTTCCATTCGGTTGACCAGCAACCGGTAGGCCTGGACCATCACCTGGGGGTTGCTGGCTTTCATACTTAAAACAATCTGGTGATAGTCAAGGTCTTCACAGATCCTCAGGAACTCCAGGGCGGACTCTACCATACCCAATGGTGTGTCACCATAGCGGCTCATGATCCGATCCGATAATGAGCCGTGATTGGTACCGATACGCATAGCAGTACCGTATTCCTTGCAAATGTTTACCAGCGGGGTAAACCGTTCCCGGATCCGGTCCAGCTCCTGTTGATAGGAAGCTTCGGTATATTCAATCACCTGGAACTTTTTACGATCGGCATAATTGCCGGGATTAATTCTCACTTTTTCTACCAGCCTGGCGGCCAACTCTGCGGCATTGGGAGTAAAATGTATATCTGCTACCAGGGGAACTTCAATGCCTGCTCCCTGCAGTGCTCTCTTTATTTCAAGCAGGTTTTGTGCCTCCTTCAGACTGGGAGCGGTAATTCTAGCGTATTCGCAACCCGCCTCTACCATCCTTCTTATCTGTTCCACCGAGCCTTTGGTATCCATGGTATCCACAGTGGTCATCGACTGGATACGGATGGGGTTATCTGCTCCCAGGGGCACCTCTCCAATATGGACTTCCACCGTCTTTCTGCGGTGGTACCGGGTCAGGCTGTTACAATAGGCCCTGGTAGCGTCAACGGTTCGAGTTGTTGCGGCATCCATTATGCAAAAATAACCTTTATTGGCACCAAATTGTTGTAGTTCCTTTAAATATCACCCAGTTGCGGGCGAAGTACTATATCTTCCACTACCGTCCTGGGTGAAAGTTGAAAGGTATGGTAAATACAGGAAGCTATGTCTTCCGGCGGCATAAACCGCTCTTCGGGCAGTTCCACATCCTTCCAACTGTCGCTCAGAGTGGCTCCAGGCAACACTGCAGTCACCCTGATTCCCTGTTTTTTCATCTCCTCCCGCAATACCCTGGTAAAGCCCAGCAGGGCATATTTGGCTACGCAGTAACTTCCGCCATGCTCATAAGGCATGATGCTGGCCACACTGCACATGTTGAATATATGACCACGTTTACGTTGAATCATACCGGGAAGCAGGCCCCTGGTGACCCGGTAGGCGCTGTATAAATTGATATCAATCATGTCCTCCAGAGCACCATCAGGCTCGTCCGAAACTTTACCCGGGATAAAAGCCCCGGCATTATTAACCAGCAAGTCAACTGTAGCAGTCTTGTCATGTACAAAATTCAGGAATTTTTCCACCCCCGGTTTGCCTGAAAGGTCCGCGGGAATTGACTGTAATTGATTGGTTGTCAAGAATTCAGAGGCATCCAGGTGCAATGCCTGCAACTTGATCTCACTGCGTGAACAGGTGATCACCTGCATTCCCTCCTGCAGCAGCTTTAGTACTACTGCCCTGCCGATACCACGGCTGCCGGCAGTTACCACAGCTGTTTTAATATTTGCCATTGTACACTGGTTACAATTTTAACTGATGGTTTTTATTATATTTGCTGCGAATCGATGCACACCACGCACCTGCTTAAATGTAGCCATTCCCAAAGATTTTAATGAAGAGTATAGGTAAATATTTCATTTTTCTAGGGTCGCTGTTCGTGAATCGTGAATCCTTTAAAACCTACGTCAGGCTTATCTTTGACGAAAGCATATTGCTGGGGGTGAATTCTATCTTTATCGTGGCAATTGTTTCTACCTTCATGGGAGCGGTGACCGCGGTTCAAAGCGCCTATAATTTGGTCAGTCCGCTCATTGAAGACTACATTATCGGTACCCTGGTACGCGATATGACGGTGCTGGAACTGGCACCCACCGTAATTGCCATTGTATTTGCCGGTAAGGTCGGTTCCAGCATTTCCAGTGGACTGGGCACTATGAGAATCACAGAGCAAATCGATGCCCTGGAAGTTATGGGTATCAACAGTGCCTCCTACCTGGTATTGCCAAAGATCATATCATCTGTGCTTATGTATCCCTTACTGGTAATCCTGGCCATGTTCCTTTCCATCTACGGTGGGTATATCGCGGGAACCCTCACCAATATTCTCACCGAGCAGGAATACATCTATGGGATCAGGCTTGACTTCAATCCATTTACCATAAAGTTTGCACTGATCAAATCGGTGGTTTTCGGGTTTTTAATTAGTTCCATCTCCGCCTATAAAGGTTTCTTTACCAAGGGAGGGGCCCTGGAAGTGGGTATTGCCAGTACCAGTGCCGTTACCAACAGTTGTATCGCTATCTTGCTGGCGGATTATTTATTGGCGGAGCTCCTGTTATGATCGAAATTGAAAACATATCCAAGTCATTTGACGACAAGCAGGTACTTGACAATATCAGTGGCCGTTTTGAACAGGGAAGAACCAACCTGATCATTGGCGCCAGTGGTACTGGTAAAACCGTTTTGTTAAAATGCATCGTGGGACTTATACAACCGGACGAAGGCAACGTGTATTACAACGGGCGGGATTTTACCCATGCCGACCGGGACATGAAAACCGAGATCAGGAGGGAAATTGGCATGCTTTTCCAGGGCGGGGCTTTGTTTGACTCCAAAAACGTGGAGGAGAACGTAATGTTCCCATTGAACATCCTGACCGATATGAGTGCCTCAGATAAACTGGACCGGGTGAATTTCTGCCTGGCCAGGGTGGGACTGGAAAACGTAAATAAGAAGATGCCTTCGGAGATCAGCGGAGGGATGAAGAAACGGGTGGGAATTGCCCGGGCCATTGTAAATAACAGCCAATACCTGTTTTGCGATGAACCCAACTCCGGACTGGATCCTCAGACTGCCATTATGATCGATAACCTGATCTCGGAAATCACCAAAGAGTACAACATCACCACCGTAGTCGTAACTCACGACATGAATTCAGTGATGGAAATAGGTGAATACGTGATGTTTCTGCACAAGGGGATTAAGATCTGGGAAGGCTCCAACGAAAATATTTCCAATGCGGAGGCCAAAGAACTTCAGGACTTCATATTTGCCAACAAACTAATGAGAACCGCCCAAACCAAGTAGGTTATGCTGTTTCCAGTGGCAGCCTGAAGTAAAACCTGCTACCCTGTCCCAACTCACTTTCAACTCCAATTTCACCGTTGTGTTCGGTAATCACTTCTTTGGAAATGGCCAGGCCCAGACCCAAACCTTTTTCATTCTTAACCCCGTTGGACTGGAGCTGCACAAAACGCTGAAACACTTTTTCGTGGTCCTTTTCCGCAATACCCGGACCACGGTCTTTCACTGAAAACTCTACCGCACCATCTAGCTTCCTCGCTTCAATGGTGATCTTTCCATTCTTTTCGGTATAGCGAATGGCATTACTGAGGAAGTTGATCAGTACCCAGCTGATCTTTTCGGTATCTGCCATAAAATCCGGAATGGCAGGATCGATGATCTTTTGCAACGCAATGCTTTTTTCTCCCAACTGCACCTCGAAGGGCGATGATGAGTATTCCATGATCACTTTGGGGCTGACCAGTTTTTTCTCCAGTTCGATACTGCCGGTTTCCATTTTTGAAATATCCAGCAATTCAGACACCATCTTGATCAGGCGCTGCACTTCACTTTTCATGGATACCACAATCTCATCCTGTTCGGGGTTCAGCGTACCAAAGCGCTTGTCCTGCAGCAGCATCAGGCACATGTTAATGGCCGACAGGGGTGTTTTAAACTCATGAGACGCCACCGCAATAAAATTGGTTTTGGCTTCATCGGATTGTTTAAAATAGGTGACGTTCTTTAACAACAGGATATAACCCAGGGATTTGTTCTTTTGATCAACGTTTTGCACGTCAATGACATCCTTGGTATAGAACTCCTGTTTGCCTTCATGATGTTCAATCTTTATCAGGTTCCTGGTTTGATCTTCCCCCAGGTCAACATAGGAGCTGGTATTGTCATCCTGTTCCAGGCTGTTCAGCAGGCTGCGCATCACCGAGTTCTGCTGCGAAAGCTCATTGGCATTCTTTCCCACCAGCTGGGTTTCCGGCATTCCCAGTATCATGGTGGCCGCATCGTTCACCAAAATGACGTCCTTGGACTCGTTCAGGATAACCAGGCCGTCGTTGATACTTTTAATGATGGTTTCAATCCTGGACTTCTGGGCCTTAATTTCTTCCAGGTTAGACTCTTCGAATTCCTTCAGCTTTACCGACATGATATTAAAAGCCTTACTCAGATTACCCAGTTCAGTATCGGAATCTACCTGGATCTTTTGCTCGTAGTCTCCGTCGGCAATCCTTTTTATCTTTTCTGTGATGTCCAGAATTGGTTTAACGATCATTTGCGGGAACTTATAAATCGACAACCCGGAAATGATCAAAACCAGGATCAGGATCAGGAACACGTAAACCTTGGCATTGAAGTAGAGCTTTTGTACCACCCGGTCCTTATCGCTCAGGGCGCTGTGGTTCAGATCGATGAGCTTGGTGCAGGATTCACGCAGGATCTCATTCTTTCTCTGCAGCACGGAGAAATACAGACCGACCCTGTCGGAGGTGATCCGGAAATCATATAATTGCCCTTCGTAATCGCGGTATTGGGTGGTAAGCGCATTGACCAATTCCTGCTCACCTACTTCCGATACATTGAGCTTGCATATTTCCAGATTGCTGGAAAATATCTCTTTCTCCCTTTCCAGGATGCGCAACAGGATGTCTTCATTGTAATTTGAACCCAGACATATTTTGGAGAGGATCTGGTCCACCTTGGCCAGGGACACGATCAGTTCTTCCGCAGCCTTTACACTGCTGTAATTATCTTCCAGAATTCTCTCTGAAGCCTGACCGACATTGTCCAAATAATAGATGGAAACTCCTGCCAGTATCAGGAATAGAATTAGAATAAAAATAAATCCTGAAAAGATTTGGGTTCTAAGCTTCATAAACACCCTTTATCAGGGGTCAGGTGGTTAGTCCAACCCGTATTCCTTTAGTTTGCGGTACAGGGTTGCTAAACCGATATCCAGCTTCTTGGCAGCCTCCGACTTGTTGCCATCTGCCCGATCCAGGACCCTTAAAATATGTTGTCGCTCCACTGATTTCAGATCGGTCATATCGTGAATGCCTTCCTTGGATCCATTGCTTTCCACCTTTGGTAGTGCGGCGGAAGCCGACAGCAATTCCTTGGGCAAAGTCTCCGGGGTCAGTTCGGTACCGTCCACCAGGATCACCGACCGCTCGATAACGTTCTTCAGTTCCCTGATATTGCCGGGCCAAAGATGCCGCTGAAGTTTCTCCATATACTCTTTGGACATGCTTTCGATATTCTTGCCTATTTTTTCAGCATTCACTTTCATGAAGTGCATCGCCAACAGTGGAATATCGTCTTTGCGTTCCCGCAGTGAAGGCAGTTCAATGGTGAAAGTGCTTAACCTGTAATAAAGGTCCTTACGAAACTCGTCATCCTGGGAATCTTCAAACAAGTCCCGGTTGGTAGCAGCAATTATTCTAACATCGATGGGAATAGGGGTGGTCTCTCCTACCCGGTTGATGGTCTTGCTTTCCAAAGTCCGCAGCAATTTTGCCTGCAGATCGGCACTCATTTCACCAAGTTCATCCAGCAATATGGTGCCCCGGTCCGCTACTTCAAAATAGCCCTTCTTGTCGGTGTGGGCCCCGGTGAAAGAGCCCTTTTTATGGCCGAATAACTCCGACTCCTGAAGATCTTTGGGAATGGCGGCACAGTTAATAGGGATAAACGGACCTTTCCTCCTGCGACTGGCCAGGTGCAAAGCCTCGGCCAGCAGTTCTTTACCGGTTCCGGTTTCACCCAGCAGCAGCACGGTAGTATCGGTGACTGCCACCTTCTTGGCCAGTTCGATCAGTTTATTGATGGCATTTGACTTGCCGATAATCTTGGAAAAACTGGACTTTGATTCCAGCCGGTATTGCAATTCACTCAACTGTCGGTTAAGCACCGCCTTCTCCACTGCCTTGCCGGCCAGCAGGGGAAGCTTATCGTCTCCGTCGCCCTTGGTGATGTAGTCAAAGGCACCCAGTTTCATGGCTTTCACCCCGTCCTTCACATTGCCAAAAGCGGTCATAACGATCACCTCGATCAGCGGATAATCGCTTTTTATTGATTTGGTGAATTCAATTCCATTCTCATCCGGTAACATCACATCGGTGATTACCAGATAGATATCTTCATTCTTCAAAATGTCCACGCCCTCCCTGACAGTGGCCGCAGAAAAAACTTTAAATCCCTCCAGTCCCAGAATCTTGGTAAGCAACTCTCTCAGGCTGGTTTCATCCTCTACAATCAGGATCTTCTTACCCATTACATCCATACCTCAAAATTATATAATTTACCGGAGCTTTTGCAGATCAGCTTTAAACTATAAACGCTAAAAAATCAAAATTAAGTATTTAACTGTAAGAGGATTAGGGAATTAGTTAATAAACCTTACATGTACAAAAACCTTGGGTTGATTGATATAATGAGCTCACAGGTAATATGCAGTCTGCGGTTGGCAGCTGGCAGTCCAATATTTGCTGCCCACTGAAGACTGCGAACTGCCCACTGAAGCCTGCCTATTGAATTATCCCGTCCTTGATCTCCAGTTTGCGGTCGGTCATTTTGGCCAGTTCCTCGTTATGTGTCACCACTATAAAGGTTTGGTCCAGTCGCTTGCGCAGATCGAAAAACAACTGGTGCAGCTCACGGGCATTTTGGGAGTCGAGATTCCCACTGGGCTCATCGGCCAGCACGATAGCAGGGTTGTTGATCAGTGCCCGCGCTACCGCGGTTCTTTGCTGCTCACCACCGGACAGCTCCGAAGGTTTGTGGTCCAGTCGGCCCTGCATACCCAGATAGGTGAGTAACTCTTCCGCCTGTGTCCTGACATCCGATTCGCTGCGGTTACCGATGAATCCGGGAAGGCATACATTTTCCAGGGCGGTAAATTCCGGTAAAAGGTTGTGGAACTGAAATACAAACCCAATTTGCTGATTGCGGAAAGTTGCCAGTTCTCTGGAGTTTAACTCGAACAGAAGCTGATGGCCCAACTGGACAGTACCGCGGTCCGGAAAATCAAGTGTACCTAAAATATGTAGCAGGGTGCTTTTGCCGGCACCGGAAGCTCCCACAATTGAAACGATTTCTCCCTTGGCCACATTGATGTCAATTCCCTTCAGTACCTGCAGGGAGTTGTACGATTTGTATATACCGGTTGCCTTTAACAAAGCCTGTAAAATTTGATCCCCAAACATAGTAAATAATAGCAACAGTGTGGTGGGTAGAGCATACAGTTTTACAGCAGCAGCAACAGTGCCTAGCATACAATGGTACAGCAACAGTTTAGGGTGTGGAGCATACAGGTGTGGGCGGTGGGCAGTGGGGCAGTTGGCAGTTGGGCAGTTGGCAGTTGGCTGTGGACAGAACACTGCGCCTACTTGCCAAAACTCTCGCTCTTGCTAAACAAAGATACATATCGGGGCTGTTGCTGAACAAACTGTATGCTTAAAACTGTTGCTGTTGCTGTTCAAATAGCTTACCTTCGTGCAAAATTCCTTTCATGAATATACACGAGTACCAAGCTAAAGACATTCTAAAGCAATACGGGGTGAAAATCCAGGAGGGTATTGTAGCAGATAATCCCGAGAAAGCCCTGGAAGCAGCCAAACAATTACATGCCGAGACCGGAACAAACTGGTACGTGGTAAAAGCCCAGGTCCACGCTGGTGGACGGGGTAAAGGAGGCGGGATCAAGCTGGCTCAGAGTCTGAACGAGGTCAAAGAGCTTTCTGATCAGATCCTGGGTATGCAGTTGGTTACCCACCAGACCGGACCACAAGGCAAGGAAGTACACAAGGTTCTGATTGCGGAAGACGTGTATTATCCCGGAGATAACGAACCCAAAGAATTCTATTTAAGTATTCTACTGGACCGCAGCAATAACTGCAATGTTATTATGGCCAGTACCGAGGGAGGAATGGATATCGAAGAGGTGGCTGCCAAAACTCCGGAAAAAATAATCAAGGAGAGGATCGATCCCAGTGTGGGGTTGCAGGGATTCCAGGCCCGTAAAATTGCCTTTTCCCTGGGACTTCAGGGCAACGCCTTCAAGGAAATGGTACAGTTCATCAATGCTTTGTACACCGCCTATGAAAGTATTGACGCCTCATTATTCGAAATAAACCCGGTGTTAAAAACATCTGACGAAAAGATCCTGGCGGTTGATGCCAAGGTTAACCTGGACGACAATGCACTGTTCCGGCACCAGGACCTGGCGGAGTTAAGGGATCTCAGTGAAGAAGATCCCCTGGAAGTAGAAGCCAGCAAATCGGGGCTGAATTATGTCAAGCTCGACGGCAATGTGGGCTGTATGGTAAACGGCGCCGGACTGGCTATGGCCACCATGGATATTATCAAGCTGTCAGGGGGAGATCCGGCTAACTTCCTTGACGTGGGGGGTGGCGCCAATCCCAAAACCGTTGAAGCTGCTTTCAGGATCATCCTGAAAGATCCCAACGTAAAAGCCATCCTGATCAACATTTTCGGAGGAATTGTACGTTGCGACCGGGTGGCCAAAGGAGTAGTGGAAGCCTACAAGAATATTGGAGAAATTGAGGTGCCCATCATCGTGCGCCTGCAGGGCACCAATGCCGAAGAGGGCGCAAAGATCATAGAAGAGTCCGGGCTAAAAGTGTCTTCCGCCATATTGTTAAAAGACGCCGCTGAGAAAGTAAAAGAGGTATTGTCTTAAAGTAATTCTGCGCCTGTAGTTCAATTGGATAGAATATCTGACTTCGGATCAGAGGGTTGAGGGTTCGAGTCCTTCCGGGCGCACTTGATAATCAATGAGTTATGAGTTTTTTCTCATAGCTCATTTTTTATTTGCACGCAATTTGCACGCGGAATTGGTTAGAATATTGTAAAAAGGAGTCTGGCTAATACACGAAGATTATGCACTAATAAAACAGAATGCTCGCAAATAATAGTATGCTGGGATAAAAGTGTATTCTAATGACCGCTATTTGCTGTTAGGTTTTAGATTTGAATTGTCCTTCTCCCAGATTATTTTTATTCCACCCTTAAGATCATTAACGAATGTTCTGAAGTCTAAGTAGTTATCGAACTCCTTTGAATTCAAAGCAGCTTGCTTTTCTTGAAGATATTTCTTTAAAGGATTATGGTTAAAATCACCACCAGATTGAAAAAAAAATTCTGGAACAGGACTTGATCCGAATTCACTCTTAAAAGTCCAATCAATGTCAGTAAGGATTTTTCCATAAATAAAATTATCAACAATTGTTCCTTGATTTCTGGACAAAGGAAGACCTGTTTTACTTAATCTAAGATGCGCGATAATCTCGGATAACAATCTTCGTAGCGCTGACACTTTTTTATTCAACATCCCCTTTTCATCTACCCCCTGTAATAGGTTACCGATTTCGTTTTGTTCGGATTGGAGTTGCTCAATATTAGTGTTTGTTTTGATTATATCAGAACGAACGTCTTCATCTTGCTTGGTTAATCCTTCAAGCGCCTGTTTTTTGTATTTTAATTCAAAGATCTTTTCCTCTAATTCCTCAAATTTTCGAATTAATTCAGCTTCGTTTTCCATATCAAAAGTCATTTATTACTTGTTGAAATAATAAGACGTTTACATCTCCGCCAACGGTATCCAATATTTTTCTTTTCTGGTAATCCGTTTTGACAATGATGTAATTAATATCATCCGGAGTAAAACTTAAGTAGTATTGATCATCTAGTCTTTTGAAATAAAAAGGCGTCCCCGTTAGATGAAAAAACAAAGGGGATATCCAGAATCTCGGAATAGTCAAGCGCCTGCTGCATCCCCGCCCCCACGCTGTGTTTGTTATCCTTGGCCTCCACAATAGCCACCGCATATTCTGAATGATAGAGAATATAGTCAGCTCGTTTCCGTTTACCCCTAGTATAATTTTGACCTCTAACGATTATTCGCCCATCGGTGAAGCTGACCTCCTCCAGTACTTGCTTTTTGATGTCCCACCCAGCTTTGGCGATAGCCGGGGTAATGAACTTAGTGCAAATGTCTCGCTCTGAAAGGTTCTTTTTCACTGGTCAAGAGGATAACCATCTAAAATACGGAAATTAAGGCTAAGGCAGCAAAATTACTTCCACAAGTCCTCGTGTTCCCAATGCTCGGGAAACCCCATCGCATGTAGATTGATGTTGGGGTACTTCTCTAGTAAATTGCGGAAATGAGTTCCGGTTCGTGTATTGGGATTAATAACTTTCAGTAGGTACAAACAACAAGATAGAAAAGCGAACAATTTATTGGGATTAATATCATTGGATAATAGCCATGCTACCTTTGGTTTTCTAAGTAGTTGCGGTTTCAACGTCAATGTTCGGTTCCACAAACGACTATGATGAGCACACAGGTTTCTGACATAGGTCATACTGTGCATCCAGCTTTCGAGTATATAGGGAGGAGGTAGTTTGAAATGCTTAGCTATTCGTTTTTTTGGACTACTGATTTCTAAGTTGCGAAATACTTTCGAAAGTAATCCCATGCTAATAACTTCAAAAGTCATCCATGCCGGTGGACGCTGTGGTGAAGAGTATTTTTTCTTGTAGTAAAGAAGCCCTAAAAAACTTACTAATACTAAGGCATAAAGTATAAAAATCCATTTAATGCTTGCACTATAAAAGATAGCGATAACTAATACGGCTGCAATATCGT
>JAUIKU010000095.1 GCA_030430675.1 Bacteroidia bacterium
CGAATGAAGAACAACGAACGCCGAACACCGAATGAATAGCAATTGTACATTATTTCCCAATTCAAAATTACTTCGACATTCGACGTTCGACATTCGACATTCAACATTCAACATTCAACCTCTACCCGCTTCCTTAAAATGAAACCGCAAACTACCATTGCCCTGCTATTATTTGGTCTAAGTAACCTGCCCGCCGACTCGCAGCCACAACCCGGTGACTTGTTCCGGGAGTATACCTGGATTCCCCAGATGGTTAAAGCGGAGAATGGCCGGTTTCTTAGGGTAGGTGGCAGGCTGGATTACCAGGTCAATGAAGACCATTTTCCGGCAGCGCGACACCGGGATGGTTACATCCCATTCGAGCAATATATTGATCTCGATCATGCCCTTAAGGCAGAGGTAGTGCTGGAAAAAGTGGGCTCTCACGAGGATACTAAAAACCTCAGGATCTCTTTAAATGGACATCCTTTTATTGCGGTCCCGGAAGCAGCGGGAATTCCCAGGCCCGAATCGGATTATATGCATCACACCTACCCGGTAACCGGGATCCCTCTTGATTACCTCAATCAGGGTATGGACAACAGTTTTAAACTGGAGGTAGATACCGCACAGCGCTGGAACTGGCCGCAACACCTGATCTATGGGGCAGTCTTGAGGATTTATTATAATCCGGACCAACTAACTGAAACGGTCGGACTGGAGGGAGTGCTACCAGATCAGGCTCTGGGTGAATCAGTGGCACTTTCTATTGATGCTCCCACCAATAATATCCGTCAGGTTGATTATCTGGGTCTTTATGAAGGTGTTAATCATGAAGGAGACGGTATTTACCGGCAATGGCATTATCACTATTTCAGGGGACGACTTACCCACCATATTGGAGGCTCCTATCAATACCCTTTCCAGGTCACTTGGGACACCCGTTGGATAGCGGACCAGTCTCAGGATATCCAGCTGGCGGCCTGGGTAACGTTCAATTCCGGGCTCATCTATTTTACCCGGCCGGTCACGGGTCTTCAACTGGAGCGGAACTACCGGGTAGAATTGTGCAAGCCCTATGATCAGCCCAAAAACTGGGTGACCCGGGCCGGTGAGTTTGAGAGTAAATTGGACCTTAAGGGCGACCCGGGGGATATTGAAGCGGCCCGGCTGTACTGGACCAGCTGGAGTCCCTGCTATAGCAATGGCATTTATATCAACGACGTGAAAGTATTCGACAAAGAGGGGCCTTGTTATGAATACATGGCCCATGAAGTACCACTGACCAATACTTCCATGTTGCAACCGGGTACCAATATCATCAAGACCGGTAAGGAACCGCTGCACGACGGACAGATGGTACATGGGATGGAAGTGCAGTGGCCGGGGATCATGATGCTTGTTAAATACCAGGATCAATGAACCATTGGAGCAGCCTTCCGCATTTGAAATACCCTTGGAGATTTAGCATTCGACATGTAAAATTACTTCGGCGTTTAGCATTCGGCGTTCAACATTCGATATTCATAGTGCTGTTAGGCGCAGCCTGCCAGGCACAGGTAACCATAAAAGACGGCGTTTTCAGCGAGGGACAGGAATGTTTCCGGATCGAAACCCCCACCGCTACCTTCTTATATCAGAAAGAAGCGGGGGGATTCTCCAACATCATGGATGCCGATGGCAACGACTGGATTCAGTTCCATCAATCTGAAAAAGCTGCATATCCCGCTTCCGCAGCCTCAGACTACCGGGGTTTGCCCAATCTGGTATTTCGCTCCGATGATGGTGGAGCGGGTCATCCTGGTTTCAGCAAAATGACTTCTGAAAAGATCTCCCCCAACCAGATCAAATCGGTATCTAATTCGGGAAAATGGCGGTGGACCTGGACTTTTTATGATGACTTTGCAGAGTTGTCGGTTGAGAAAACCGACCCGGCTCATGCCTACTGGTTTCTCTACGAAGGGCCCATTGCCGGTGAATTCTCACCTGCCACTCATCTGTGGGGTACCGATATAGCAGGACCAAGCCGGGAGCAGCCCGATCTGGTGAAAGGACCGGAACGCTATGGACATTGGCACACGGTGTATTTTGGAGACAGCAATTATGATCGAACGTTTTTTGTGCGCCAAATGGAGCAGGATACCCTGAGGGATCTGTACACCTATATGGGCAATTCAACTGCCGGTAACAATTCCAAAGATGGTATGGTGGTATTCGGATTTGGACGGGCACCAGGAGCTACCCCGCTGATCCAAAAACCGCATAGGTTCAGAATTGGATTTTATGACGGTCGGGTGGCAGACCATGATCAACATGTGCAAATTATCAAGTATATTGAACGCCTGAAACCGTGAGCCTATGAAATTATTTCAATTTGCAGTTTTATGCGGGTGGTTATTCTCCTGTTCTTCTCCTGAAAACCAGCAGCAGATTGCCCTGGAAGATCCACCTCCTACTGAGCTGAGTTTCTCCTCTCAACAAATTGCCCATGATGCGGACCTCTGGTGGGCCAGGACCCTGGCGGATGTAGATGGCGACGGTTTGTTGGATGTGGTGCTGATAAACAACAATGGCGGCGGTGGTTGGCTGGGTTATTTGAAAGGCCAAACAGAGGACGGGCCCTGGGAGAAGGTGATTGTAGCTGAGTCCTCACCGAATGACCGCCCCTTTGCTGCGGGAGACCTGGAAGCCGGGGACCTGGACGGTGATGGCGATATCGATCTGATCGGGGTGGAGCATCCCGGTGAGTGGACCGATGCCGCAGCTGAGGCTACCCTGTTTTGGTATGAACAGGACCAGGAGACATGGACCCCACATAATATCGGCAGCATACCCAGCGCACTAAAAGATATCAGCGTACGAGACCTTGATGGTGATGGTTTACCTGAAATTGTGACCGTGACTTATAATGCCGAAACCCTTTCCGTGTTCAGGAAAGGTCCCGGAGTAGATTTTGAGAAGGCCTGGGACTTAATAATTGATAACCTGCACGAGGGTATGGATATCGGAGATGTCGATGGTGACGGCCTGCCCGATATTGCCGCCAACGGCTACTGGCTGTCCAACCCGGGAAGTGCGGATGGCCCCTGGGAACTGCAAGTCGTGGACTCTATTTGGTTCAATCAGGAAGAAGAGCACTGGTCGCGCAATGCCACCAAGGTAGTTTGTATGGACACCGATGGAGATGGCAAGGACGAAGTATTTATTACCCATTCGGAGAAAACCGATTATCCCTTGGTCAGGTATCAGCAAGAAGGAGATAGCTGGAGCCGGCAGGTAATGATGGATTCGCTGACCGCTGCCCATAGCCTGCAGGTAGTTGATGTGGATCTCGATGGACAGCATGAAGTAGTGACCGGGTACAATCGAAACCGGGCCATTGATATTGTGAAGGAGCTGGGCGGTGACACCGCACCGACCGAATTCCCGGTGTTTGTTCTAAAGCAGTCAGCAGTTGGCAGTCCGCAGCAGATTATCAATACCGACGGAGTTTACAATCTATTGGCGGGAGATTTTGAAGGAGATGGCGACATTGATCTTATCCGGTTGACTTCCCATAATGAAAAAGATATGTGGTTGATGGTGAATGAGTTAAGATAGTATGGATATCGGGGTTCAAGAAAATCAGCTGTCTGAGCTAAAATTGAAGTGCAATCATATCCGGCAGCAGATCATTAAAATGGTACACCATGCCCAGTCCGGGCATATAGGGGGCAGTCTGGGGGCTACGGAACTGGTGGTAAGCTTGTATTATCACCTGATGAAACATCGACCGGACGACCCGCTGTGGCCGCAGCGCGACCGGTTCGTTTTGTCCAAGGGACATTGTACTCCGGTATTGTATGCGGTGCTGGCGGACCTGGGTTATTTCCCGCAAGAAGACCTGTGGACCTTCAGGCGACCCGGGTCACATTTGCAGGGGCATCCTTACCAGCCTAAAACTCCCGGAGTTGAGGCTACCACCGGAGCCCTGGGGATCGGGTTTTCCACGGCACTGGGTATGGCGCTGGTGGCCAAACAGAGGAAGGAAGACCATTATTATTATGTAGTTTGTGGTGATGGAGAGATCCAGGAAGGAGAAATCTGGGAAGCCGCCATGTTTGCCAATAAATACAAACTCGATAACGTTATTGCCTTTGTGGACCGCAATTACCTGCAGACCGATGGCAATTCAGAAGATATCATGCCATTGGACCCTCTGGCGCCTAAGTGGGAGGCTTTCGGGTGGTCCACCTTTGAAATCGATGGCCACGATATCGGACAGATTATCGAGACCGTCACCCGGGCCCGGGATTGCCAGGGACCGGTGATGATCATCGCCAACACCGTAAAAGGGAAAGGAGTATCATTTATGGAGAATGCGGTAGGCTGGCACGGGGGAGTGCCCTCTCAGGAAGATACGGACAAGGCCTTAACGGAGCTAACAAATGGAGCTTAAACAAACCAGGCAGGGATATGTGGATGCCCTGATCGAATTGGGTCAGGAAGTACCGGAGTTGGTGGTACTGGATGCTGATGTGGGCAAAGCGACTCTTACATTGCAATTCCAGGAAAAATATCCCGACCGGTTTTTCAATTGCGGGGTGCAGGAACAAAATATGCTGGCGGTAGCTGCCGGAATGTCGTTGGAGGGAAAAATACCGTTTGCCAGCACCTTTGGGGTATTTGCCACCTGCCGGGCCGGTGACCAGTTGCGCAATGCCATCGCATACCCGAAGGCCAATGTCAAATTGGGGATTACACATTGCGGGCTTAGCGTGGGAGGCGATGGCGCTTCTCACCAGTCCAATGAAGATATGGCCATTGTGCGCTCGTTCCCCAACATGACCTTGCTGGTTCCCGGGGACTACCAGGAGGCCCGGCTGGCCACAAAGGCTGCAATCTATCATCAGGGCCCGGTTTACCTGCGGCTGGGCCGGGATAAATACCCGGTGGTACCTGAGATACACGGCAGTTTTGAAATAGGCAAGGCCAAAATACTCAAGCGGGGCCAGGATATTACCATTGTCAGCACCGGGATTATGATATCGGAAGCCCTGAAGGCACACCAGCAGCTTACCGATTCCGGGATTTCCACCCGGTTGATCCATATGCCAACGGTAAAACCGCTGGATGATGAAGTAGTGCTGACCGCAGCCCGTGAAACCGCAGGTATCGTTACCGTGGAAGAGCATTCCGTGATTGGGGGATTGGGCGAAGCGGTGGCAGGAGTGGTGACCGGAACACACCCCTGCCCAGTACAGCGGATAGGTGTACAGGATGTGTTTGGTGAATCCGGAATGGCTCCTGATTTGTTTGACAAATACGGGCTACGGGCTGCCAATGTAGTGGCTGCAGCCCACCAAATACTGAACAGGATTAAAACAAAAACACCATAAGACATAGGTATGAAGGCGGTAGTGAAATATGAAAAGGGCAAAGGCAACGTGGCACTGCAGGAAATGCCTGATCCGCTATGCAGCGATGATAAAGTAATCCTGGAAGTGGCTCATTGCGGTGTTTGCGGCACGGACCTTCATGTTTACAGTGATACTTTCAGAAACTTCCCCCCGGTAATACTGGGGCATGAATTCAGCGGACGCATTGTGGAGGTGGGTAAAAATGTTAAAGACGTGAAGCCCGGTGAAACCTACAGCGTGCTGGGAGCTACCGCAGTGCAGTGCGGCCACTGCCAATACTGTGAAAGTGGAGAGTTTATGTTCTGTAAAAATCGCCGGGGGATGGGACACGGTGTGAATGGCGCATTTACCAGGTTTACCTGTGTACGTCCGGATCAGTTATTTGCTATCCCCCAGGATGTTTCCCTGGAGCACGCGGCACTGGTCGAGCCATTTTCAGTGGCGGTACATGTGGTGGAGGAAATTGCTGATTTTAAACTGGGGGATATCGTGCTGCTCTCAGGGCCCGGACCCATAGGATTGCTTTGTATGAAAATGCTGGCGGCACACGGGCTCAAGGTGATGGTGGTAGGCACCGCTGAAGATGGTATGCGATTGGAAATGGCCAAAAAATACGGTGCACATTCCGTATGGGTGGCCGGAAAAGACGATATACAGCAGGCCGTGGAGCATGAGACCCATGGGCAGGGGGTAGCGCTGGCGATTGAATGCGCCGGCGCGGAAGCTTCGGTGGTCAACTGTATGAATGCGTTAATGCCATTGGGTCAGTATGTGCAGGTGGGTCATTTTGGCAAAGATCTAACCGTGCCCTGGGACCTGGTAGCTTTCCGGCAGCTTAAGATTCACGGTTCGGTGGGTTATACCAAACAAACCTGGCACCGGACCATGAGTATACTGGGGCAGGGGGCAGTGGATCTCAGCGATGTGATTACCCATCGATTGGGCCTGGAAGATTGGCAACAGGCCTTTGAATTGATGTGGCAGAAGCAGGCCATTAAGATTTTGTTGAATCCATAAATGATTTTATGAGCAGTTCCTATGTAATTGGCCTGGACTATGGTACCGATTCAGTGCGTGCCGTGCTGGTGGATGCCGGTACCGGTGAGGTAGCTGCTACCCATGTACACTGGTACCAGCGTTGGCGCCAGGGACTTTATTGTGATCCCGGGAAATCCCAATTCCGACAGCATGTGCAGGACCATATTGAAGGTGCAGAAGCTACCATCAAATCGGTAGTGATCACCTCCGGGGTTGCCGCAGAACAGATAGCGGGTATTTGCATCGACACCACCGGTTCTTCTCCTATTCCGGTAGATCAATCAGGCACTCCCTTGTGTTTGTTACCGGAATTTGCGGACAACCCCCATGCCATGATGGTATTGTGGAAGGACCATACTGCCATCGCAGAGGCCGAAGAGATCAATCAACTGGCCCGCAGCTGGGGTGGGGAGGATTTTACCAGGTACGAAGGAGGGGTATACTCTTCTGAGTGGTTTTGGGCCAAGATCCTGCATATTATCCGAAACGAAGAGGACATTCGGCAAGCCGCCCACTCCTGGATGGAGCATTGCGATCTTATGTCATTCTTGCTGACCGGAGTCTCAGATCTTAAAGCTTTTAAAAGAAGTCGCTGTGCCGCTGGGCATAAAGCTATGTGGCATGCCAGCTGGGGCGGCTTGCCTGCAGATGAATTTCTCCGGCAACTGCACCCGGACCTGGTCGCGTTAAAGCAAAACCTGTACCGTGAAACCTATACATCGGACCAGGTAGCTGGCAATTTATCATCAGCCTGGGCAGAGCGCCTGGGGTTGAACGAAGATACGGTAGTGGCAGTAGGCACTTTCGATGCCCATGCCGGAGCGGTGGGTGCCGGGATAGAAGAATATACTTTGGTAAGGGTAATGGGTACCTCCACCTGTGATATCGTGGTTTCTTCTTCGGGGACTCTGGAAGAGAATACGGTTAAGGGGATTTGCGGCCAGGTGGATGGCTCGGTAATTCCCGGTATGGTGGGACTGGAAGCGGGACAGTCGGCCTTTGGCGATGTGCTGGCCTGGTTCCGAGACGTGCTGTGCTGGCCGCTGGATCATTTACCGGATGAAAATCTGTCTGACCAACCACTGGAGAAAATGAAAGATGATTTAATCGCCAAACTTTCGAATGAAGCGGAGAAGATCCCCCTGGGCAGCAATGATCCGCTGGCACTGGACTGGATCAACGGGCGCAGGACACCCGATGCCAATCAGTCATTAAAGGCAGCCTTAACCAGCCTGCACCTGGGAACCGGGGCACCTGAAATATTCCGGGCCCTGGTAGAATCAATTTGTTTTGGTTCCAGAAGGATAGTGGAGCGATTTGCCAGTGAAGGAGTAGAAATAAGAAATGTGGTGGGCATTGGTGGGGTGGCGAAGAAGTCAGGCCTGGTGATGCAGACACTGGCCAATGTGTTAAACATGCCCATCAAAGTGGCCGTTTCGGAACAGGCTCCTGCCCTGGGAGCGGCCATGTATGCGGCGGTGGCCTCCGGGATACATCCCGACACCCATCAGGCCATTAAGGCCATGGGCAAAGGGTTTGAGAAAACCTATGTGCCCGATCCTGAAACCATTGAGATTTATTCAACTCGCTACCGGAAGTACCTGGAACTGGGTAATTTTATTGAGGAACAAATAAGCACGGAACATGAGTGATTTCCTGGAGCTGAAACAACAGTGTTTTGAGGCCAATTTGCAGCTGCCAAAACTGGGATTGGTGGTATATACTTTTGGCAATGTAAGTGTAGCGGACCATACCAAGGGGGTATTTGCCATCAAGCCCAGCGGGGTTTCCTATGATTCAATGAAGGCAGAAGACATGGTAATTGTCGACTTTGAGAATAACCTGGTGGAAGGCAGGATGCGCCCTTCTTCCGATACCAAAACCCACGGCTACCTGTACCGGCAATGGCCGGGCATTGGGGGTATTTCCCACACCCATGCCACCTATTCCGTGGCCTGGGCTCAGGCCCAAAAAGATATTCCCATCCTGGGTACTACTCATGCGGATCACCTAACCCACGATATTCCCTGCGCCCCACCGATGCCCGATAACTATATAAGGGAAGATTATGAACTTATGACCGGACATCAGATCGTGGACTGCTTTAATCAAAGAAAGTTGGATTATTCGGAAGTACAGATGATCCTTATTGGTAATCATGGTCCTTTTACCTGGGGAGCGGATGCCGAGAAGGCTGTTTACAATAGTAAGATACTGGAAGAGCTGGCGCGTATGGCGTTGCTCACCCTGCAAATAAACCCACAGGCCCCCAGGTTAAAAGAGGCCTTGATAGAGAAACATCACCAGCGAAAGCACGGTAAAAACGCATATTACGGACAGGATGAAGGACCTGAGTAAATCGGAGATCTGGCTGGTAACCGGGAGTCAGCATCTCTATGGAGAGGAGGTCCTGACCAGTGTAGCCTCACATTCCAGGGAATTGGCTGCTGGTTTGGACAAAAGCGAGTTTGTCCCAGTGCAGGTAGTATTTAAATCCGTGGTTACCACTGCTGGTCAAATTACTGAAGTGTGCCAACAAGCCAATAGTGCCCATTCCTGTATCGGAGTGGTTGTGTGGATGCACACTTTTTCCCCCGCTAAAATGTGGATTCGCGGTTTACAGATCTTGAACAAGCCGCTGGCCCATTTGCACACACAGTACCACACCGAAATTCCCTGGGAATCCATTGATATGGATTTCATGAATGAAAATCAGTCAGCCCATGGTGACCGGGAATTTGGTTTTATCACTTCCAGGCTGCGTATTCCGCGCAAGGTGGTGGTAGGGCATTGGAAGCAGCCCTCAGCACAGCAGCAGCTAGGTACCTGGGCCAGGGTGGCTGCGGGATGGGCCGCTTTGCAAAACACCCGGGTAGCCCGCATTGGAGATAACATGCGTCAGGTAGCGGTTACCGAGGGAGATAAAGTAGCGGCCCAGGCCCGGTTTGGGTTTGAAGTCAATGGCTATGGATTGGGAGATGTGGTAAAACATGTAAAGGATATTAACCAGTCGCAGGTCACTCAACTGGTAGAGGAATACCACCAGCGCTATCATATGCCCTCTGATAGCCGTCACCAGGAATCCGTAAAGGAAGCTGCACGTATTGAATTAGGTCTGAGGTCGTTCCTGGAAGCCGGTGAATTTCAAGCTTTTACCGATACCTTCGAAAACCTTTATGGATTGAAGCAACTTCCCGGAATTGCGGTGCAGCGTTTGATGGCAGATGGTTTTGGATTCGGCGCCGAGGGAGACTGGAAGACTGCAGCCCTGCTGAGGGCCATTAAGGTGATGGATCAGGGCCTACCCGGGGGCAGCTCTTTTATGGAAGACTACACCTACGATTTCAATCCGCAGCGCCCGCTGGTACTGGGAGCGCATATGCTGGAGATATGCCCCTCTATCGCCCGTGGTAAACCTAGTGTGGAGGTGCATCCATTGGGTATAGGGGGTAAGGAAGATCCTGCTCGGCTGGTTTTTGATTCTGATGCCGGCCCGGCAATAAATGTCAGCCTAATCGATTTGGGGCACCGGTTCCGGCTGGTGGCCAATGAAGTGGAGGTAAAGCAGCCATCACATGAGCTGCCCCGGTTGCCGGTGGCCCGGGTACTGTGGGCTCCGCAACCCGGCCTGGAAGTAGCTGCTCATTGCTGGATCCTGGCGGGGGGAGCGCATCATACGGTGTTCAGCAAAGCCATTACCATGGAATTCCTGGAGGATTTTGCGGAGATTGCCGGAGTGGAGCTGGTGATAATTGATAAAGATACCCGCACAAGGGACCTCAAACAGCAATTGCGATGGAATGAAGCTTATTACCAACTGGCTGAACGCGGTTGAGTTAAGGCACCCATGACTATTCGCTGCAGTTTATGAATGAATCGATCCAAACCATATCATATTTCAACCTGGCATTGGCGTTTATACCGGTGGCGGTAGTTATTGTTATTTTGTGGAGATGGAACATAGGCTACAAAACTTCTATCTATGCGGTATTCCGGATGCTTATTCAACTGCTGCTGATTGGCTACTTTCTGGCCTATATCTTCGAGGCAAATAATCACTGGATTGTAATTTTGGTGCTGGCGGTAATGCTTTTTTCCTCAAGCTGGATTGCTTTGAGAACAGTAAAGATACCGCTGAAAGAACTATACTTTAAGAGCCTGGGTGCCATTGCCCTGGGTGGAGGGCTCACGCTGGTTATTATCACCCAGGTGGTATTAGCGCTGGAACCCTGGTACCTACCCAGCTATCTGATCCCACTGGCGGGCATGATATTCGCCAACTCCATGAATAGTGTCAGTCTGGCGGGTGAACGTTTGGAATCCGAACTGAAGCAGCATGCCCATTATGGAAAGGCCCGGGTGGCCGCTCTCAAAGCTTCATTGATTCCCATTACCAACTCGTTATTTGCGGTGGGTTTGGTTTCGCTTCCCGGTATGATGACCGGACAGATATTGTCCGGTGTATCACCCTTCATCGCGGCCCGCTATCAGATTATGGTGATGTGCATGATATTTGGCTCCGCTGGTATTTCCGCCGCGGTCTTTTTGGTTATGGTGAAGTCAAACTTTACAAATTCCTACGAATGAAGCAGCTTGGAGCTAAAATCACCCGGGATTTAACGGATCGGTATGCCCGATCCTCCAATTGGCATCAAAACAGGTTTCACAATCCCGAGGAAACCAAAATGAACATTCCGGTTAAGGCCATTCCCAAGCTGCTCTATCAACAGTTCACCGGGTCGGGACGCAATCCCAAAGAAAAGATCCCCATTACCCCGCTGGACCCGGAATCGTTCAACGGGCAGCAGGAAGCCCCCAGGTTTGTCTGGTATGGCCACTCGGTGCTTCTGATCAATGTCCGAGGGAAAACCATACTTATCGACCCTATGTTTGGCCACAATGCTTCACCCATAGCCGCTTTTGGGGCCAAAAGGTTCTCGGAAAACACCCTGGATCTGATCGATGCCTTACCGGTGATCGATTTGGTGCTGCTGACCCACGATCATTACGACCACCTGGATTTTACCAGTATTGGCAGGCTCAAAAGCAAGGTGAAGCAATATTATACTGCCCTGGGGGTAGGCCGTCATTTAAAATACTGGGGGGTGGAGCAGGACAAGATCAAAGAGTTTGACTGGTGGGACCACCACACCTGGGAAGGTATAGAGATAACTTTCACCCCTGGGAGACACTTTTCAGGCCGGGGCATCAGGGACAGGTTTCGATCGCTTTGGGGTGGCTGGGTGATCAATACTGCAGACCAGCGGATTTATTTCAGCGGAGACAGTGGATACGGAGAACACTTTAAGGAAGTAGGAGACCGTCTGGGCCCCTTTGATATTGGTTTTATGGAATGCGGGCAGTACAACCGGAACTGGCATCAGATCCACATGTTTCCCGAGGAAAGCGTACAGGCATCCCTGGACTCCGGGGTGCGGCGTGCCATGGCGGTTCACTGGGGCGGATTTGCCCTGGCGCTACATCATTGGAAAGACCCCATCGAAAGATTTACCCGGGAAGCCAGTAGAAAAAACCTGGCCATATGCACCCCGGAGATTGGCGAGGTTTTCAACATTACACATCCCCCGGAAACCAGTTGGTGGCAGGATCTGGAGTAATTCCATAAAGCGGTTTTTACTGGAAATTCCTGTAAAAAATGGCTAATTTGGTCTATTGCTTTGTAGTTAAAAGCGGGGATTATCAGAACTCAGGAAGTAATATGACCAGATCATCGTCAGTGCGGATTATTGATCATGTAACCTTAGTACTGATCACCCTGTTGCTGGTTTCCGGATGTAATTCCGGTAATCAAACCGCCGCCATTCCCGACCAGGTCGATTTCAACTTTCATATTCGTCCCATTTTATCCGACAAGTGTTTCACCTGTCACGGACCGGATGCCAACCAACGTAAGGAAGATCTGCGGCTGGATACCCCGGAAGGTGCCTATGGTGCTTTGAAAGACTATGCCGACCGGCATGCTATTGTGCCTGGTGATCCCATGAATTCCGAAGTATTCCTCAGGATCAGTACTACCGATTCCACGGAAATGATGCCTCCGCCGGAGTCCAACCTCAAGCTCAGTACCAGAGAAATTAAACTGATAGAAAAATGGATCGAACAGGGGGCGGAATACAAACCGCACTGGGCCTTTGTCCCCCCTGTAGCAGCAGATCTACCGCAGGTAAAGGACCAGTCATGGGTGAGCAATGAAATCGACTATTTTATCCTCGACAAACTGGAGGAAGCGGGACTAAAACCCAACCAGAGAGCGGATAAAGCTTTGCTGTTGAAACGGGTATCCTTCGATCTCACCGGATTGCCTCCCACCCTGGAAATGCAGGAAGCATTTTTAAATGATCGGTCACCCGGTGCCTATGAAAAAGTGGTGGATCAACTGCTGAAAAGCCCTCATTACGGGGAGAAAATGGCGGTACACTGGCTGGACGTGGCCCGCTATGCGGATTCCCATGGCTACCAGGACGATGGGTTGCGAACCATGTGGCCCTGGCGTGACTGGGTGATTCATGCCTTTAATGAGAACTATCCCTACGATCAGTTTCTCACCTGGCAATTGGCAGGTGATCTAATGACTGACAGGAATATGGAAACCCTGTTGGCCACAGGGTTTAACCGAAATCACAAGATCACCCAGGAGGGTGGTGTTATAGATGAGGAGTATCGCATAGAGTACGTGACAGATCGCACCAATACCTTTGGTAAGGCATTCCTGGGGCTGACTTTCGAATGTGCCAAATGCCACGATCATAAGTACGACCCCATCTCACAAAAAGATTACTACAGCACTTTCTATTTCTTCGATAAGGTACCGGAGAAGGGACTGGTGGGAACTATCGACGCCTCGTTCGCCGATCCTCCCAATATGAAAATTACCGATAAGGACATTTCCGAAATGTTGACCTTCATCAACAAAAAAGATACGGCGGCGGTGGAGGTTATGGTGATGGAAGATTCTGCGGACATCAGGACCACTCATGTACTCAACCGGGGCAACTACGATGCCAAGGCGGATACGGTGTATGCGGATACTCCGGAAGCCATCTTGAAATACGATACCACTCAGTGGGGCTCCAACCGCCTGGGTTTGGCCAGATGGTTGCTTGACGAGAATAATCCCCTGACATCCAGAGTGCTGGTAAACCGGATATGGCAGGAAATATTTGGCAGGGGCATCGTTAAAACCTCCGGAGATTTCGGTATGCAGGGTGATTTACCCAGTCACCCAGAGTTGCTGGACTGGCTGGCGGTGGATTTCAGAGATAATGGCTGGAACATCAAACGGCTGGTGAAACAGGTGGTGATGTCTTCCACCTACACGCAGTCATCAGTGGTCAGCAAAAGGCAACAGCAGAAAGACCCTGAGAATATTTATTTATCCCATGCAAACCGGGTACGTTTAGGAGCTGAGATGGTACGGGACCACGTCCTGGCCAGCAGTGAATTGCTAAACCCGGAGATCGGCGGCCCCAGTGTTAAACCTTATCAGCCGGATGGCATTTGGGAATCATCTACCTCCGGGCGGGGATTGCTGCAGTTTTATGTACAGGATCACGGTGATGATCTTTACCGCAGGGGAATGTACACCTTTATCAAGCGCACCGCACCTCCCCCCGGAATGCTGATTTTTGATGCCTCCAACCGCGATCAGTGTGAGGTGAGTCGCCTCAATACCAATACCCCATTGCAGGCGCTGGTCATGCTCAATAACCCCACGGTACTGGAAGGCAGCCGGGTTCTGGCAGAACGTTTGTTGTCGGAAAGTACTTCGGAAGAACAAAAAGTGCAACAGGCTTTCAGGAGAATTATTTGTCGCCCTATGCGAGAGGAAGAGCGGTCACTGTTAATGGATTACCTGAAAGATGAGCAACAGCGATTTAGTGAACAGCGCGAAGCCGCCAGTGCGTTTATCGAAATAGGAGAGTACCCCAAGCTCGCGGACCAGGATCCGGTTACGGTGGCGGCATTGATGCAGGTAATTCATACCATTTACAATATGGAAGAGGCCATTACTAAAAGCTAGTATTGAAGATATGGATAAGCAGGTACTGGAGAATAGACTGAATGTAAACCGCCGCCACTTTCTGGGAAAGCTGGGGTTGGGATTGGGAGGTGTGGCCCTGGGCTCACTGCTGACCCCTGGTCTGCTGAAACGGGGAGGAGTAGCGGGAGAAGGGCTTCCCCTGGGATTTAAGCATTTTGCGTCCAAGGCCAAAAGAATTATTTACCTGTTCCAGAACGGGGCGCCTTCACAGTTCGAAAGCTTCGACTATAAACCCACCCTTAACCAACGTTTTGGGGAAGACCTGCCGGAATCCATCCGTGGTGGCCAGCGACTCACCGGGATGACCGCCAACCAGGAGAAGTTTCCACTGGTGGGCTCCAGGTTTTCCTTTAAACAATACGGGGACTCCGGGATTTGGGTAAGCGAGTTGTTTCCCAACATTGCCGGGATTGCCGATGATATCTGTGTCATTAAAACCATGCACACCGAGGCCATCAATCACGATCCGGCGCTCACCTTTATGCAAACCGGGGCCCAGGTGGGTAACCGTCCCAGTATGGGCGCCTGGATGAGCTATGGCCTGGGCAGCGAAAACCAAAACCTGCCGGCATTTTGCGTGCTGCTTTCCAGGGGCCGCGGCAATGGTCAGGGGGTTTATTCCAAGCTGTGGACCAATGGCTTTTTGGACAGTGTGCACCAGGGAGTACAATTCAGTTCCAGTCACGATCCCATACTTTATCTGAACAACCCTGATGGCATGGACATGGCCAGCCGTCGAAAAATGCTGGACCAGTTGGAGGCCCTGAATCATATGGCCTACCAGGAATTCGGCGATCCCGAGATCAATACCAGGATCAGGCAGTACGAGATGGCTTACCGCATGCAGACCGCAGTGCCGGAGATCACCGACCTTTCCAAAGAACCAGACCATATTATAAAACTTTACGGTTCCGACTGCCTGGTACCGGGCACCTATGCCGCCAACTGCCTGTTGGCCAGAAAGCTTTCTGAAGCCGGGGTACGCTTTGTACAGTTGTACCACCAGGGATGGGACCAGCACGGCAACCTGGTAGGGGAGATGCCCCTGCAGGCAGAAGATGCGGACCGGGCTTCCGCTGCATTGATCACCGATCTTAAGCAACGGGGATTGCTGGATGAAACTTTAGTGATCTGGGGTGGTGAGTTCGGCCGCACCAATTACTGCCAGGGTAAATTGACCCCGGAAAACTACGGCCGGGACCATCACCCCCGGTGTTTCAGCATTTGGATGGCCGGAGGCGGCATTAAGGCGGGATTGTCCTACGGGGAAACCGATGAGTTCGGATATAACATTGTCAGGGACCCGGTACACGTCCACGATCTGCATGCCACCATACTGCACCTGATGGGGTTTGACCACGAGCAGCTCACCTTCAAACATTTGGGTCGCCGGTTCAGGCTCACGGATGTGCATGGAAAGGTGGTAAACGACATACTAGCCTAGCTTATGCAAAAGCTGCAGGGCATTGTTTCCAACATCATCTGGTTACTGCTGGTATTGCTGGCATTCCTGTTGATATTTGAATCGCAGGTAGTGGTGCCTTACTGGATGCAGCCACTGGGTCGGATGCACCCCATGCTGCTGCATTTTCCCATTGCATTGATCGTAGTGATGGTACTGCTGGATCATTTCAGGTCACATCTGGACCAGTCATCCTACGAAAAAGTACACTTTATGGCCCTGAACTTAACAACGCTTACCACCGCGTTATCGGCCCTGATGGGATTCCTGCTTTCCAAAGAAGAGGGTTATACTTCGGAATTGATGGAACTTCACAAGTGGGTGGGGGTAACGGTTACCTACCTGATCTGTGTGATGTTGCTGGTAAAGCCCCAGTCAAAGCCCTATAAATTCCTCCTGTACGGAAGCTTTATCATCCTGTTTTTTGCCGGCCATTTTGGAGCGGGATTAACTCATGGCATGGATTTTCTAATGGAGCCCATCGCCAGGGCGAAACCTCCTGAAATTACCCCGGAAACCCCGGTTTTTCAGGCATTTGTAGCACCCATTCTGGAGGAGAAGTGCCAGGGCTGCCACAACCAGCAAAAGCACAAGGGCGATCTGGACATGACCACCTATGATTTGCTGCTGGAAGGTGGCGAGCATGGGCCGGTGCTGGTAGCAGGTAATGCCCTTGAAAGTGAAATGATCCACCGGGCTTTGCTGCCCATGGCAATGGAAGAGCATATGCCCCCTGAGGGTAAGCCACAGTTGACTGACCGGGAACTGGAGTTGTTAACTGCATGGATCGATGCCGGGGCAGATCCGGAAATCAGTTTGTCGGAGTTAAGTAGCGACGATACCCTGTATCACCTGGCCCAGGCCAGGCTGCAGGAACTGCAGACACCGGAAGCGACTTCTCGATACGAGTTCGAATTCGCCAGCGAAAAACTGGTGGCTTCCCTGAACAATCCCTATCGCAGCGTGATCCAGGAAACACCGGAATCTCCGGCACTGAATGTCAGTCTGTATGTACGACAGGCTTATCAAAAAGAATACCTAGAAGGATTAAATAAGATAAAAGACCAAATTGTAACCCTCAATCTTTCCTATATGCCGGTGGAAGATGAAGACCTGAAGCTGGTGGGCCGTTTTCCCAATTTGGAAACCTTAAACCTGAACTATACCAATATTACCGGAGCGGGATTGGAATTTCTCTCAGGCTGTGAAAGACTTAAGAGCTTATCCCTGTCAGGCACTGGCGTAAACGGACAAATCGCTGGGGAACTGTCCAAAATGGAATCTCTGCAGGAACTGTACCTGTGGAACACGGAAATTTCTGACCGGGATATGGAAGCACTGTCGGAGGAACTGCCCCAGGTGGATATCATTACTGGATATCTGGCCGGCCAGGAACCGCCGTTGCCACTGACCAGCCCCCAGTTAGGGAACAAATCAGCGGTGCTGGCCCCGGGAGAACCGGTGGTACTGGAACATAAATTATCCGGGGTGATAATAAAGTATACTACCGACGGTTCCGATCCGGACAGTGTAAGCGCTCCTGAATATACAGATCCAATACCGGTACAGGGATATAAAGAAGTCAAAACCGTGGCATACAAAGACCGCTGGCTTACCAGCGACACCGCCAGTTATATGATATACACCCATGGGAAGACCCCGGTAACAGTACAACTGGAGCACCAGCCAAATCCAGATTACCCGGGAAAAGGGGCGCTTTCCCTGACCGACAAGCAAAGAGGAATGATTTCCAACTTCAGGGGCAAAGAATGGCTGGGTTTCCGTGAAAGTGCCTTTTCCGCCACGTTTGACTTTGGTGATCAACCTCCTGAGATCAGTCAGGTGCTGCTCTGTTATGGATTAAATACCGGCAGCCAGATCATGAGCCCGGCGGCGGTAAAAATATGGGGGGGAAATGACCCTGATAATATGAAGGTGGTAACGGAGCAAATAATACCGGCAGATGAAAAGGGTACACCCCGGGGAGAAAAGATGGTACCTATAGATTTGGGGTCGGTCAGCTACCGCTATTACAAAATTGAAGGGCAACCCCTGGCCCGCTTACCCTCCTGGCACAATGCCAAAGGCCAGCCCGCCTGGCTGTTTGTGGACGAGTTATTCTTTTATTAATCTCAAAAATTTAACATCAGTCATTTGGAGTGATGGGAGGCATTTTGCTAGTTTTATGCCCTTTCTTTAATGGTGTAATTCCAATAAATCTTATGAACAACCTTAAGAAATCAAATTTCCTGCTAATCCTATTTGTTATCATATCGGGCTTTTCCGCTTTCGCCCAGACAGACTCATTGGTTTTTAAAAATGGAAATGCCATTGTGGGGGAAATAAAATCCATGGAAAAAGGAGGGTTGTATATCGAGACGGACTTCAGTAAAGATGATTTTCATATTGAATGGGGAGAAATTGCTGAGATCTATTCGGTTTCCTCTCTGCTGATCTCCACCAGCGACGGCCGCAGGTTGTACGGTACGGTTCACACGGAGGGGGAGCAAATATTTATTCGGCCGGCGGAAGGAGGAGAAGAGATACCTTTGTCATTCGACGAAATAATATTTATAAAATCAGTGGACCAGGGATTCCTGGACCGCTTAAATGCCGGGATCGATTTGGGATATTCGCTTACCAAGGCCCGAAACCAGCGTCAGTTTACCATCAGGAGTAATGCCGGG
>JAUIKU010000096.1 GCA_030430675.1 Bacteroidia bacterium
ATAGTAACCTTAAATGATCTATAATCATCTATTAGACTTAACCAAAATGAAAAAGGATAACTTATGTGTCATGGCACTTGCCCTCCTCACCATTGTGGGCTGCAATCAAACATCACAACCAAGCGACACCACACCTGCAAGCTCGCATGAAATGGACCGCACCGTTCTTCCCATAAAGGAACCCAGCTATCCGGCCATCACTGAGCTGGACGCGCGGAAGGCTACGCCACCACCACGCTTCGAGATCAAAGCCCCGGAAAATGCTCCCAACGTGGTAATTGTGTTAATCGATGATCAGGGCTTTGGCGCATCCAGCACTTTTGGTGGGCCCATCAATGAGCCTACTGCGGACAGATTGGCTTCCCAAGGTTTAAAATTCAATCGATTTCACACCACTGCCCTTTGTTCCCCGACCCGAACCGCTCTGCTGACCGGCCGAAACCATCATCAGAATAATGCAGGTGCCATCATGGAACTGGCCACTGCCTTTCCCGGGAATACCGGAATTCGGCCGAATAGCGTAACTCCTTTAGCTGAGATGCTGCGTCTGAATGGGTACAGCACCGCAATGTTTGGAAAGTATCATGAAACGCCGCCCTGGGAGGCTTCCGTTTCAGGTCCCTATGACCGCTGGCCAACCGGTTCGGGTTTTGATAAATTCTATGGCTTTATCGGCGGTGAAACCAACCAGTGGGCCCCTGCGGTATATGATGGGGTGACCCGGGTTGAAGTGCACAGAAGTCCGGATTACCATTTTACTACCGATATGACCAACCAGGCGATCAACTGGGTAAGTGCGCAACAATCTCTTACCCCTGACAAACCATTTTATATATACTTTTCCACCGGTGCTACACACGCGCCTCACCATGTGCCAAAAGAATACATTGAAAAATATAAAGGCAAGTTCGACCAGGGCTGGGATAAATTAAGAGAAGAAACCTTCGCCCGGCAAAAAGCCTTGGGAGTTGTTCCCCAAAATGCACAACTGACAGCACGGCCTGATGAAATACCGGCCTGGGATGATCATTCTCCTGAGCAGAAAAAATTATTTGCCAGACAAATGGAAGTGTTTGCCGGTTTTGCTGAGCATACCGACCATGAAGTGGGAAGACTGGTTGATGCCCTGGAAGAAATCGGTGAATTGGACAATACGCTGTTCATTTATGTGATGGGAGACAATGGCTCCAGTGCGGAAGGCGGGCCACTGGGAACATTTAATGAAATGATGGCATTGAACGGTGTCATTAGTGAAGCTTCCCAAATGATGGGCCATATTGATGACTGGGGCGGACCGAATACTTTTCCACACTTTGCCATTGGTTGGGCACATGCTACCAACACACCTTTTCAATGGACAAAACAAGTGGCATCTCACTTTGGTGGTACCCGAAATGCTATGGTAGTGCACTGGCCAAACGGTATAGAATCAAAGGGAGAAGTTCGTTCGCAGTTTACACATGTTACGGATATTGCACCAACAGTCCTGGAAGCTGCCGGTCTGCCATTCCCGACCTCAGTTAACGGAACGGAACAAACACCATTTGCAGGGACATCATTCGCATTTTCATTCGATGATGGCGGTGCCCCGGACAGGCACACCACGCAGTATTTTGAAATCTTTGGTAACAGGGGTATCTATGACAAAGGATGGACTGCCAGCACCCGTCACTCTATCCCCTGGTTAATGGCAGAGAACCCCCCTCTGGAGGATGATGTGTGGGAATTGTATCATGTTGATGAAGATTTTTCACAGGCCAACAATCTCGCTGATTCCAATCCGGAAAAACTACAGGAACTCCAGGCGCTTTTTGACAGGGAAGCGATCGCCAATCATGTATATCCCATTGACGACCGAAGGGCCGAACGCTTTAATGCTGAAATTGCCGGACGCGCCGACATTATGGGAGACCGCACCTCACTCACACTTTACGAAGGGATGACCGGCATAATGGAAAATGTATTCATAAACAACAAGACTAAAAATTACACCATTGTCTCAGAAGTTGAACTAAGAAATGCCAATACCAATGGAGTGATCATTTCTCAAGCCGGACGCTTCGGTGGATGGTCGCTCTACATGAAAGACGGCAAAGTGCATCACGATTATAATTTCTTTGGACTGGAACATACCAATATTGCTTCAACCAAAGCTGTTGGGGCTGGCAGGCATCAGGTAAAATACGAGTTTATTATTGATGAGGTCAAACCGGGTTCTGGTGGCAAATGTATTTTGTATGTGGATGATGTAAAAGTTGCGGAGGGGCAAATTCCCAGAACACAACCCTTCGTGTATTCAGGAGATGAAGGTGTGGATGTGGGCACTGATAATGAAACCAATGTAACTGACGACTACAAAGAGGGTGACAACAAGTTTACCGGAAAAATCATAAAGGTGACGGTCAATATTTAGAACTAACCTGAGGTTACTATTGACTGGTACCCCGCCCTTGGTTACTCCGACAGAAAAAACCCCGGCTGGGTACTGATGTCAATCTATAATTTGATTATTCCGATCTCAAAGTGGTCACAGGGTTCACCCTGGCCGCCTTAATGACCTGAAAACTAACAGTTAGCAGTGTGAGTAATACCGCGCCGGCAATAGATGCTACAAATATCCACCAGCTGAGTGTGGTACGATAAGGAAAATTCTCCAGCCAGTTGCTCATGATCAGATAAGCCAGGGGTATGGCCAGAACACTTGAAATGGTAACCAGCAATACAAAATCCCTTGACAGCATTTGCCATACACTTATAATCGAGGCCCCTAAAACTTTGCGTATTCCTATTTCTTTGGTACGTCTTTCCGCCACATAGGCTATCAGCCCAAACAGACCCAGGCAGCTGATCAGAATGGCCAATCCTGCAAAGATAAAAGCCATCTTGCCCAAGCGCATCTCATTGGCAAACTTTTGCGCATAGTCATCATCCGCAAAACTGTATTCGAATGGATTTTCCGGATCGTACTTGTTAAAAACATCCCCAACTTTAACCAGGGCATCCTGCAGGGGAACATCCTGCCGCAGTTTGACCAGCACATTCCGATATACGTTGAAGGCGTTACGCTTGCTTCGAAGAAAGAAAATCATTTGCTGAACAGGTTCATAGGGAGATCGCGTAATCAAATCATCAACTACCCCAATAATTGTCCACTCTCCGTTGTTCCCCCACCTCACTACTTCACCAACTGGATCAGACAACCCCATATATTCAGCGGCGGTTTGATTGATAATAAACCCGGCGGTGTCGGTGGTGAATTTGGTGGAAAAATCACGCCCTTTCTCAATTTCCCAGCCGATGGTTTCTCCAAATTCATGGGTAATACTGCTGGTCCAGAATTCTTCTGACATATCAGGGTCCTTGCCTTGCCAGTAAAATCCACTGTTGGTAATATTGATACTGGTAATGGGGCTTTCAGATGCCGCTACATTCTCAACCACGCCAGTATTCAATAATTCCTGGCGAAATGCATCGAAATGGTCCCGTATCAGGTCAGATTGTATTGGAGAGGAAATTAGACCATTGTTATTGTATCCTATGGGACGGTTTCTGGCATGATTGATCTGCTGAAAGACCACTATGGTACCTACGATCAAAACAACAGAAACAGTAAATTGAAATACCACTAATACCTGGCGGGGCCTGGAAGCAGCACGTCCGGCTTTTTTCCCTCCCTTCAATACTTTGATGGGAAGAAAAGAAGACAGGAATACCGCCGGATAACTTCCTGCCAGCAAACCGGTGAATAATACGAACCCTAGTGACACCAGCCAGAAAGCCGGAGCCATCCAGGGAATACTAATTTGTTTATCTGCCAAAGTGTTGAATCCGGAAATCGCCAGCAGCACCAGCAGCAACGCCAAAAGAAATGCAAACAGGGCTACCATAAACGACTCACTGAAAAACTGATTGACCAATTGCATTCTTGGTGATCCCATCACCTTGCGGATGCCCACTTCCATTGAACGTTTTTCGGACCGCGCAGTGCTCAAATTCATAAAATTGATGCAGGCCAATAGCAGCACAAATATGCCTACCACACCAAACAGCCATACGTACTGGATGCGCCCCCCGGTTGACCGACCATTGGTAAACTCGGAACGCAAGTGCCAACTGCTCATAGGAAACAAGAATATAACCGGATTAAACCGGGCGTCATCTGCGCTATTCTCGCTTTGCGCCACCGCGTTTAATTTAACATCTCTGATTTTTTCTGAAACAACTCTGATATCGGCATGATCTGCGACCTGAGCAAGGCATTGAAACCAGCTGTTGCCCCAACTTGTTCTCTGTTGAAGGTTTTGAGTAGTAACATATAGGCCCCAGGGAATAATCAGTTTTAACGAAGCAAAAGAAGAATTGAAAGGGAGATCTTCATATATCCCGGTCACTATCACATCGACCTCATCATCCAGCCTGATGACCTTGTTCATGGGATCTTCCGTACCAAAAACTGCTTTGGCAGTTGACGAAGACAGGATGATCGAATAGGGATCGTCCAGGGCATCACGGGCTCCCTGCAACATGTTAAGAGAAAGCATTTCCGTTACCTGGGGTTCCATATAATTTCCTTTCATTTTTATACTGCGGTCACCAAAAGTGAGCTTATGATCCCAGTTCCAGGAAGCCATACAGACATATTCAAAGTCATCCGGATAATTTGCGCGTAGCGCCGGTGCTATTTCCTTGGCCTGAGACCACCAGGTTTCCACTTTACCGTTAAAAGTCTGGTTTTGCATCACCTGTACGATCCGGTGATAATTTTCAAAATGACGATTAAAGGTCAGCTCATCATATACCCATAAACCCAGCAGCAAAGCCACCGCCATCCCTAAAGACAGTCCGCCTATATTAATTGAGGAATAGCCCTTGTTCTTTAAAAGCGTTCTCCAACTGATTTTCAGATGATTTCTTATCATGGTTGTATGGTTAAATTTCCAAAGTGTACGTATGGCAAAAGGCCTGAAGTAACGAAGTACTTCATACCAGTAGGTGAGCCTGGCCTTAAGAAGCGACTCTTCCCGCACCCTTGAAACATATTGCTCTTCCAGGTCGCCCTCTACTTCCTCCGTCAGGTCATCGCGTAAAAACCACCGCAGGAACCTGCGGGCCAGTTTGGGTGGTATGAGATTTTTGCTTGACATTAGACGGTGGAGATTTTAAGGTCACCGGTGGCCAGTCCTGGAAATTGGTTCCACAGGGATAACCGCAGCTCCCGGGCATACTCCACGGTGCGCTGTCCCAGGGCTGTTATTGTATAGATCCTCTTTCTGCGACCGCCTCTCTCGGGAGTAGCACCACCCATGTGGGACTTTAGAAACCCCTTGTTGGACAATCGGTTTAAAGTAGCATGCACTGAACCCACAGAAGCAGACCTGCCGGTTTGCTCTTTAAATTCTTGTGCAATGCGCAAAGCATAAGCATCTTCTCCCAAAATACCTGCCAGCAATAAAATCACTTCTTCAAATTCTCCCAGTCGTGTTTCTTTCATAATGTTTCTTAATTGTAGAACATATATACGTGGAAAAAATTTATTTGTTCTACTATTTGGTAATAAATACAGGAGGAGAAGTAGCGTTGATGGGATCGTAAGCAAACAATGATCTTGCTTTTTATATGCGAAAGCAATACATTGATTTAATCGCCCTACACCATATGGAACCTGTTAAATCTTTGCTAATAAAGGCTATGGTCTTGTGCTATGGTCTATCCATCAAAGTGGAGTCCCATTATGAATCTTTCCATGAGGAATTTGATGGTGCCTCCCCCGAGTATTTTCGCTATGTATCAGGTGGCAATCAGGCAGATTTCACCCATACTTATGGGGTGGATTCAAAAACCGAACCGGGCACCAGTGTTCTGTCTTTTAAAATAGGCCCAAGTGATCCACCCGGCGCAGGACGGGGACCGGAGATTATATCAAAAGAATTTACCCATTATGGTACATACTCAACCCGGATAAAGGTGCCCGATGTGCGAAGTGACCAGCCTAATGTTGGTGCTGTGGTAGGTTACTTCACATACCATATGGACGATTCCCTAGGGCTCAGCGAAATTGACTTTGAATTGGCTTATTGCTGATCCCTCGGTTATCTATGTGGGCACTTGGACCGGTCCACGTGGTGCCCTGAAACGAATAGGACGTATCATCAACCTGGCCGAGGGAACCATCTATGCCACCAGCTACAGGGAAGGCCACCAAGGCACTCGTCAACCGCTCACCGGTTTGCAAAACCATCCCGAAACGATTGAGGCAATAGAGGGCTACGATGCCTCATCCCAATTTCACACCTACGGGTTTGATTGGTATCATGATCGTCTGCGATGGTGGATGTTGCATCCGGTAACCGCTGATACGGTGGTGTTGTGGGACTACCTTGGATCACAACGGGGCATACCGCTTAATGAGTCACGGTATCGCCTCAACTTCTGGCATACCGATGAGTGGTCTGTTGTGACCAATCCAAATTCACTGGAGAGGCCCCTAAAACCATATGAACTTGAAGTGGATTGGATGACATATGAGGGAACTGAAATGGATAAGTAATTCTCTTTTAGGAAGATGGAAATTTACCAAGGATGGGCTATTCACTCCATGGCCAATACCTCATTCCCACCTGAAGATAATAGCAAATCCTTAACTTCGCCTGAACCGCTGAATGAAATTCTCAAACCGGCCAGTTTCCCGAAATCATCAATAAGAGTTGATTCAAAAGCTAGTTCATCATCCAGGTAAATTGAAAGATGGTTGGCCTTGTTCTCCACTTCAACTTTAGACCATTTTCCACTTTCCACGGAAAGGGCAGAAAGGTCGTTTTCAGTTCCATCTATGACATGGCTGCCAAGTTTTACCTTATTTTGAGAAACGCATCCCGGTATGCTCAGTGGGATTCTTATAAATTTTTTTGTACCGAAAAAAACCAGCTTTCTGAACTCACAAGGGACCCTTCCAGACTGCAGGTTAAATCTTATAGTAGCTTTGAACTTGAAGTTCTTAAAATCAAATTGAGGCTCATCCACCGCGTTGTAAAAGTCAAGGGTTATATCCTCTGCAATACCGTTAATCTCCCTGTAAACAACTTCGGAAACTCGTAGCACTGAGTCGCTTTGGAATTCATCGTCCTTCAGATACCTAGGGGGTTTTATATCTTCCAGATAAGCAATCACAGACATCCACCCTTCTGAGGGAATATACAAATCTTCCTCTTTGACAATGGAGCCATTCAAAACCAACTTGGCATTGTAATAGCCGGGATATTCGTAATAATGGGTGAATATATTCTTGCCTGGATCAACGCGATGTCGTTTTGTTGAGTCCCAATCCTGCTGAATTTCTACCATGTTTACGGGTACTTTCGACACGTCATAATCAAAAACCACTGTATTTGGGAGTCCGGTGGTAACCTTTCTTATTGAAAAAGATACCTGCGAATGATCAATTGCAAAGGTTGAAAGATTGAGGAAGGCAAGGGCAACACCCGCTCCCACAACCATCATTATGCAGGTAGCATATATAAAAAGCTTTTGAGTACTAACTTTTTTAACTTCCACTTTTTCAAGCTCCTTGGATCTCGAACAGTAGTCAGCATAGTTTTGATAACCTACAAAAGCCGCGATGGCATCCAAGGTTGCAGGTGCCGGTTTGCCTTCATAGGCAACCTTCCCCACAAATCGCTTCAAAGTGGATACGCTCAGTTGAATGGACGTAGCGTCAAATATTCTCTCGCTAAGGTGATCAAAATTACGCGTACTCCAATGTTCGACGTCTCCCCAATTCAAATACTCCTCTAAATAAGATTTTAGGTGCTGTATCTGCTTATTATCGTATTCTTTCACAATGCGAATTACGGATTTGCTTTACAGTTGGTTGGGCTTGAACAAAACTTGAACAGTGATGAACATCCCCAAGCGGTTTTCAATTTAGATATTTGTCGAAAAAAAACTTTTATGACCAATAGAATTCTAACATTATCGCTTTTTGCTTCATTTCAGGTTTTTGCGCAAACCCAGGTACCGTTTTCTGCAAAAGAATGGTCTTTTATCGAGCGCGAGCCCATACAATTTGAAACCAAGCTTGGCAAAGAAGCCCTTTATCTAAATGGACAAGCCTCACTTCAAAGAGTCAATTTTCAAGATGGAACAATCGAAGTTGAATTTATGGCAAACAAACCCAGGGCCTTTGCCGGAATTCAATTCAGGGCGCAGGACGGTAGTAACTATGAAACCTTTTATGTGAGATTACATAAATCAGGTTTTTTGGATGCCGTTCAGTACACTCCTGAGTTTAATGGAGAGTCCAACTGGCAATTGTATAGAGAGCACCAGGCAGCTGTCAGTTTTGATCCAAAACAATGGAACCATCTAAAATTGGAAATAAGAGGTTCTAACTTAAAGGTGTTTCTAAACGATTCCACGGAACCAATATTAGTGGTCGACAACCTTAGGCGGGATGATAAAGAAGGCTTTATCGGAATCCAAAGTTTTTTGGGAGCCTATTTCTCAAATTTCAAATACTCTAAGTTTTCTGACATCACTCCTCTTAACAATAAGAAAAAATACCAACCTAATGTAATCCAGCAATGGGAGCTTAGCAAATCTTATCCCTTGGAAGAAATAGATGTTAATCAGTACCCTGAATCTCAAAATCAAGGTTGGGAAGTTTGTTTAGCTGAACCTTCCGGTCTATTGCCAATTAACAAATATCGTAAAAAAACCAGTTCAGGTAATTTTGAGCAAAATCCCATAAATGTGGTCTGGGCAAGGTACAAATTCCAGTCTTCAGGTACCAACGTTAAAAAATTGTCTTTCGATTTCAGCGATGATGCTGTGGTATATTTTAATGGAGAGAAGCTGTTTGAGGGAAAAAATTCCTTTCGAGCCAAAGGCTTGACCTTCAGGGGCGATTTATTGATTGATGGTAATTCGCTTTTTCTCAATACCAAAAATGGCGAAAATGAAGTCTTAATCGCTGTATCCGATAAAGCAAACGGTTGGGGTTTAATGGCTAAGATTGAGTAAGCCCCACCGTCCCTTATAGCGTCGACAACGGTCACGTGTATGCGGCGGGCATCTGTGTAGGGCGGATGCCCCGGGGCTGGACGCGCACTTATCCGCATCTGCTTACCATGGATAGCAGTTCAGCCTCAATCATAACCGACAGACAAGAAATTGATTCCGGTTCTATGGTAGACATCAATATGCTGCCCTACGGGGGATTTGTATATGTAATTGATGCGGAGACAACCAGTAATTAAACCTGCAAGAGAATGGTGCCAGGATCTACTGGATGATCAAATCACAATTGATTTCAACGTTGTAAATTGAAGCCCCTTTTCTCTTATAGAACTCCTGTGCATTCTCATTCCAATTCGACACTTGCCACCTCATTTTGTAGCAGTTCTCCTCTTTACCTATCATTCTTACTTTTTCAAAAAGCATATTCCCAATTCCTTTACCCCTATTTTCTCTTTTGATATAAAGATCATCCAGATAAATTGCTTTCCCGGTCCACGAATAATATGAAAAAAAATAAGTAGCGAAACCAACAATATGATTATCGCTTGTTTCAGCGACAATACAATTAAAAATATTACTATCCTCAATCATTTGCTCAGGTGTGGTTGTTACTTTTTCAGGAGTTTTAATAAATGTTGCAAATTCCATGATTAGACTATGTACGTCATGAAAATCTTTCTGAATTGCCATTCTTACTTCAATGCCCATTTTTCTCAGTGGTTTCAGTGGTCAGGTTTGTACATGCTGCTTACTAAAGTAACGAACCTGTGCCGGTCTCACAATATTATTTAAATGAGCAGCGCAGTTGGGAATTGTATTCTAAACATTGAGAGGCATTGGTTTTTTATTGTCAAACCTCAAGTTGCAGTTTTTAATAAAGAGGGAAAAACTACTTATCTTATTTCCAAAATACCAGGACCTGAAATTCCTCTAGATGTATCAACAATCCCTAAACTAAAGCCAGACCCCAATAAGAGATGATTAAAAAACTCCCTTGTTACTTCGCCCTGATTTATTTTCTCTTCCCAGTTTGTCTGCTTTCACAAAAAAAGCAAGCCGCCATAAATTTTCCCACCATTAGTGCTGACAGCATAGAAGCCCCACCTGACTGGGCCATCATGCAAAGAAGGCTGATTCGGGCCATGGAAGAAGCAGGAGATTTTTATTGGCATCGTTTTACTTACGAAGGTGGGAGTACCATTGGCGAGGGCCCTTATGATGATCTCTACGAGATGTTTTACAATTGGCCTGACTTTTATATGATCGGCGGTAATAAGCGATTCTTTGACCGGGCCTTATTGGCGTATAATGGGATAACCAGAACCAATACGCCCTACCCTCCCGATAAAGGCGACTATTTTCATCGATTATATAAAGAATTTCCTACCCATGACGACTTTTTCCATATTAGTGAAGGGATGACTCTGTTTTACAACTTGGGCCTGGGTGATCCGAAAATTCCCGAAAATATCTTGCGGGCACAACGCTTTGCCGGATTTTACCTGAATGAAGACCCCGAAGCTCCAAATTTTGATTCCAACTTACAGCTGGTAAAATCAATTTTCACCGGTAGCAAGGGACCACTTGGATCTTCCGATGCTTCCTATAACCTTCGATATGGCCATGCTTCCCTCTATCCCGTTATCAAAAATCTGGAACCCACCTGGCATGAAACACCACAGCGAAAGCAGCAAATTCAAACGTTATATGATAGTGTAGTAACCAAAACCGATGTCCCCGTCAACCTGGGCATTACAGGTTTGATGACACATGCCTATTTGTTAACAGGAGAGGATAAGTACAAGGACTGGGTACTTAATTATGTGGAAAGATGGATGAAGAACATTGAAGAAAACAACGGGATATTACCCGATAACATAGGCCTGAGTGGCAAGATTGGTGAATATAGGGATGGCCAATGGTGGGGTGGACTTTACGGTTGGTACGGCCGGTATGGCACCATGATGATGTTCGCTTCCTTGAGTGTTGCTTCAGAATGTGCTTATTTACTATCAGGGGATCCAAAGTACCTCGACCTGCTTCGCTCTCAGCTAACTGCATCTCTAAACAGATCGATCACTACAGAAATGGGACAAGTCTTAGTTCCTTATCGTCATAATCAAGATGGGTGGCACAGTTATCGACCTATGATGATCAGAGATGCAGCACATCTTTGGCATGCATCGATGGAAGAACGGGATTGGCAGCTGATTGAAAAGATTCGCGAAGGCCACAAGTTCAGGCCATTAAATGGAGAAGGTATTTGGGGCAGAAATACGCTTGATCATTTGGACACCCTGAAATATGAACCTGAAAAACCCTTTGATTGGAATGAAGAGATGGTGCTTGGTGATCGTACCATGGGAAAAAGTGAATACGCACGAATACAGTATTATGCCGGTCAAAATCCGGACTGGCCATTACAAGCGTTGAAAGCGGACTTCCAGGAAATGACGCGGCGGATGGATTTCATGCGCCGGGATCGGCGGGCAATCTCCGAAATCACAGGGGATGATACGTACCCCAACAATCCCGTTGTCATTAAAGCACTGCAACAAACTACCATGGGGACTCCCCAGACGATTTATTTTGGTGGTTTATCGCGTGCCACCATTCGCTATTATGACACCGACCAACTAAAGCCTGGTTTACCCTCTGAGGTGGCGGCCCTGGTTGAACAAATACAAAAAGATGATATCACACTTTATCTCATCAACTTAGATCCGGTTCAAACCAAAAAGCTCGTACTGCAGGCAGGTGCGTTTGGTGAGCACCAGTTTACGGAGGTTAAGTATCTAAAAGATGATACCCAAAGCGCATTGTCTGTTGATGGAAAGTATATTCAAATCAACTTACCTCCCGCTACCTCAATAAGGCTCCTGCTTGGACTGAAGCGTTATGCCAACGACCCAAGCTATGACTTTCCCTGGCACACCGATTAACAACCCGGGGAGATTTAAACTCTTTGTATTTCAGGGAAGTGAACTATTCCGTTTGTGTTATAGGGAGCAATCAATGAAAGGTACTTTTATACTAAAAGGCTCAGTCAGTGGTTTCTTTTATTTCGCCTGGTAATTCCCTAAATTAAAGTTTAGCAAAGATACCTGAATTCAAAGGTCACAATTTAAGATAACATGTTTGTCGGACACTACGCTGCTAGCCTAGCTCTCAAAAGTGTTGAAAAATCAGCCTCACTGGGAGTTCTCTTCTTAGCTGTTCAATTTGTTGATATTTTGTTTTTCCCATTGGTACTGTTAGGGATCGAACGTATGAATATAATCGAGAACTACACCGCATCAACTCATTTCGAACTGGTGTTCATGCCTTTTACACATAGCCTGGTAGCTTCATTCCTATGGGCTGGAGCAGTTTATGCCATAGTGATGTTGATGCCATCAAAACAATTAGTGAAAAAGAGGTCCGTGGCATTTGTAATATCGGCAGGGGTATTGTCTCATTGGTTCTTTGATCTCGTTGTCCATACACCTGACTTACCATTGGCAAGTGACCACACGCTCAAGCTAGGATTCGGATTGTGGAACAATGCTGTAGCTACCTATACATTAGAGGCCATTCTATTGATTATGGGTTTGTGGTTGTACCTGAAATCAACCAAAGGCCATAATGTGATTGGACGTTATGGAATGATTGGATTTGTAATTTTCCTGCTACTGATTAATGTATTGAATATTTTTGGCCCATTAACTGATGACAGTGTAACGGGGGTTGCCGTATCTGCTTTAGTATCTTATTTCTTGTTTGCAGGGATCGCATTTTGGTTGGATGGAAAACGAGATTGAACCGGGAATTATCTACTGGTACTTAAATCACCAAAATAGATTACTGTACTATCACTTTTGGTTTCTTTGAAGACATAAAACATACTCATATTCAGTGATTTCATGGGTAGTTGAGCAATGTGCCATTTTCTGGACCAGAAGAAGCTATAATTTTATGTCTAATTATATCTTCATGTTTTGATTGAACACAAGAGATAACCAAAATCAGTAGAATTATAAATTTCTGCATTGATGTTTAATGAGGGATAATAGTAATAACCTGGTAATGCACAGGCATTTCCAAATTCTTCCAAAAAGGTAAATACAAACAGATCAAGATGAAAAAAGAAAACCAAGGTACATTCTGGTATATCACAACTTATTCTAATTCAACAATTTTGTCCTCCAACAATATGTCGATAATTTGGGTGGCGTAGTAACGTGAGTTGCCTGTACCCAAATTTGACATGCAAATTATTGTTAAGTCATTCTGTGGAAATCTCATCATGTAACTACTGAATCCCCAATCTCCACCTTCATACCAAACAATTTTATGTCCATTAAAATCTCCAAAAACCAATCCCAGTGCATCATTCGACTTATCATGTTTAAACTCCATGGTTTTATGCATCATATCATAAAACTCCTGGCCACCAAAAGTCTTCGTTTGGAAATTCACAATCCATTTTTTTAAGTCATTCATGGTCGTGTAGACACCGCTTCCTCCGTAATGGGGAGAGTTTCGGTTTATTTGTAGAAATCCTGTCCCTGTATAACGGAGGTATCCACTTTCAATCAATCCTGAAGTGTTTTCTTGGTCTCGGTAATTATACCCGTTTACCCGGTTTGGAATTACTTGAAAAATGTCATCGTTGACAATGGTGTTGGTCATGTTCAGGGGTTCGAACAATCTCTCTTTAGCAAATTCTGAAAATCTCTGCCCCGATACGTTTTCTATAACTTCGGTTAGCAGCATATAGTTGATATTACTGTAAGACCATTGTGTTCCTGGTGGATACATTAACTCCTTATTGTTTAAAGAGGCAGCAATAGCAGTATCGATATTAAAAAAATTAAGAGTACTCCAATCCATGCCATTCTTTCTTGGATTGTAATAGTAGTCATTGATCCCGCTGGTCATATAGATCAGATGCTTGATTTTAATTGTGTGTCGATAATGTGGGAAGTCTGGAATATATGTTTTGATGTCATCTTCCATAGATACTTCCCTTCAAGCATAAGTAGTGCAATACACGCTCCCGTGAACTGTTTGGATAGTGAAGCCACATTAAATGCAGAGTTAGCATCAATTGGAATTTTGTATTCCAAATTTGCCGATCCATAGCCCTTTTCAAACAGAAAGTCCCTGTCATTGATTATGGCTATCATATAACCTGGTGTGGTCGATTCAATATGTTGAAAAAGGGAGTCGATTCTATTTATAGTCCCTGGATTTATTTGATCCTGTGAATATGCCTGACCACGAATCATTGTCGCAAGTATGAATGCCAAGAGCAGTTTCTTTCTCATCTTTTGTCGCTATGGGTGAAATTAACTAAGCTGGTTCCATCTGGAATAACGTTGTAATACTAGCAAAATTTGCTGGAAACCAGCAAAATGCGAGTTTTCCATTTCCGATTCATTCGATCATAACAATCAGATAGCTGCTGAGGGATTGCTTGTTGAGAGTAGAGTGGATGACAGTTTACTACGGGTCGCTGCAGAGACCAAATTGACTGTTAACAAATACCAAAAGCGGACGGTCAGTTAGCGGAATAGCGATAGCGATTATATTGTTTACCTTATGCCAACAAGTCTGGGAGCCGTTTCTAACCACCATTCACTATTCCAGAGGAAGTGAGCAGTTACTATCCAGGCAAGTATTAGAGCGATCCCAATTATATAGGATTTATGGGGTACACTTTGTTTTACCACATCATATACCACTGCAGGGACAATTAACAATAGTAAATAAAAATGTCGGGCGTCAATGATATTTAAACCTAGATCAGGAAGTAATCCAGAAACTGACAATAGGCGGCCAATGCCAGGAACCATTAAAACCAAAGTAGCCAAAATCATCATCCGTTTATGAGTTTCACCGTCTTTTCGACGAACTAAAATAGCCCACAGATAGAAAACCGGAAAAAACAGATAGCTTACGCCATGAATGAGCAAGGCCGAGGAAATGTTTCGCTTGTATTGGGCAGCTTGATTAGGGGCAATATCGGGCGCAGTAACAACGTTTTGTCCAATATTCAACATTTCGACACCGTACATGGAAATAAGAATACATGGAGCTAAAACAAAAGAAATCAGCCCCAATTTTTTGTGAGTATCCGGTTTCCCCCTGTACATGATGACTGATTGGGCTAATAATAAGAGAAGCCACAACGACATCGAAGCCGCATGAAAATGTAAAATAAACGGAGGAAAAGGCTGTTGCCCAGAAGTTACTTCTGAGACCAATTCATAAGAAGTTGGGGCGAAACCTACGATAGCGGTTATCACAAATAAGCTCGACATAAATACGTAGATATACCGAGATGCCATTTTTGATCCTTTGTTAATTACAATGTTGAGTTACTGGCGCAATCAACTGCTAACCTTCCAAAACACTCATTTTTATACTCGACGGTAGCGGACGTTGTTCCAATCTTTTAGGCCTGCGATTTTTTATGGTGAATTTAACTCCATGCCTCAGTTCAACTCTCGTTTTTATAAACCCACTCGTTGAAAAAATCTTCCAGGTCAACCCCTGAGGACTCTTCAAGTGCTCTGCGAAAATCGTCTGTCTCGACAGATTTGTCAAAATGCTTTACAGTATAAAACCTAATTGCATCCCAAAAGGTATCATCTCCGATTTTTTCCCTAAGTAGATGCAGAACATAAGCTCCTTTAAAATAGACTAAGTTTCGGTCATCTTTTGATGGATTTGACCAAGTCTTGAAAACCAGCGGCTTATCATTACCACGGTGTTTTATACCCTCATATACCTGATAGTAGGAGTTTATATTGTCAAGATATACTTCCTCACCAAAACGATATTCATTGTAAGCTGCAGACATGAAAGTTGCCATCGCTTCGTTAAGCCAAAAGTGATTCCAACTCCTACATGTTACCCTGTTGCCCCACCATTGATGGGCTAGTTCATGTGAAATCAGATTTGTTTCAGTACTGTCTTGTAAAACTAGCTTCCCGTAAGAGTCCTTTAAAATCGAATACCCCGCCATTTCTTGATAGTAGTCTCCTATGAGAATTTGGGAATATGTAGGTTGATGATATGTAATACCAGATCTCTCTTCAAAAAAAGTTATCATGGTTGGGGTTTCCCTGAAAATTACCATTAGTTGGTCGAAAGAATAATCTTGTGCGTAATATAGTAGTGACAATTTCCCCAGTTTTTCTTCTGCTTGCCTGAAGTTACCAATTGCAAATCCGTAGGTGTAGGTTGGAGATTCATAGTTTTGACGATAAGAATACTGTACTTTACCATCTTTGTGCACCTCAGAAATCAATTCTCCACTGGCGATACAGGTCATACCCGCTGGAATAGATAAATTTATTTCGAACAAAGCTCTGTCTCCAGGTGAGTCATTGCAAATCATCCATTGACTCGTCGAGTACACGGTAAAAGCGTAGTCCAGGTCAGAGTCGAACAAAAGTCCACCTGTGGGGTTTCCATGATAATCTATGGTTAGTTCGGTTTCCCTTTTTTCTCTTTGGGATAGTTCAATGAGCAAAGTGCCTGCGTTATTCTTAAAACCAATGAGATTGTCTCCTGTTACCTTATCGATTTTGAGATTACCAGATTTAAATGCCACCGAATTTGCTTCCTTATCGATTTGAAACTTGATGGTTACTGAACCGCTAATGAATTTCTCATCAATATTAGGTGCTAGTTTCAATTTATAGCTAATAACATCCAATTCAAAACTATGAGCACCGGCTTGAATAGAGATTTCAAGTAAGAACAATACCGTAAGAACGGATACAATCTTCATTCCACACATTTTATCATGCTTTTTGCATTCCCAAATTGGGAAATTTTTAGCAAACGTAATCTGACACCAGCCCCATTAAAGTCAAAATCTACGGTCTGAAAAATACCAAAAGCAGCGGGTCTATCAGGTAGAAGTAGATGAATTTAATGGATTTCATGTGTTACACGATATTTTTATTGATTTGCTTCTTTCTGTTTGCTATTGAACAACTTGATTTGTTATGCCTTTCCACTTATCAATATTTACTCCTTTGAACAATAACCAAAATCCAAATATTACTTCAAATATCCCTCCGAAGCTGAATAGAACTATCTCAATTATATCAGGACGATTGGGTATTAGTATGTTTAGAAAACCAAGAATAAACATGGACAGGTAGGTGATTATTCCCCATGTTGCCAACATTCTAGGTACAAACCACGAAATGTAAAACAGGTAGCAATAAATTGTTCCACCAACACCAATAAAAATCAAGACAATATTCATACCTGCGATACGCAAGTTTAAAAATGATCCAATTAATGTTTGCAATAGGGTATCTTCAAGTGCTGGTTCTTCATTTAACAGTAGCAATGGAATTAGACCACTTAGGATTATTGAGGCAGTCCCAATAATAGCTTCCCCAAACCGAAAATACAAAGCAGATAATGCAAGGTTTTTAGCTACTGGTTTGAGTATAGTGTACAGTGCAATTGATAGTACGATGACGAGCAAATACATAACTATTTCACAAGCTATTCCGGTTCTAAACAGCACTTCATTCGCTAAAATACTGGCACCCAAATCCGAACTTCCGCTTGACGCAATTGCCGGTTCAATAAAGTTCACCTTAAGCACACCAATTAGTATGACAAGGATATAAACTAAACCAGAAATCCTGGTGGCATTTTCGCTTGAGGTGGCCGAAATTTTTGACATTTGTTTGTGGATGAATTTCTATCAACTTGCGCACAACGGTTTCATCTTGTTAAGGCATCACTTTTAATTAGAGTAAAATTGATGCTGTAGATTTATCAAAGTAGATGATGTAATGATAGAGATCCTGATCAAGAGTTTGGGTAAGAGATTCAGTCTGGGTGTCCAGCGTCGTCTTTTCTTTTTCACAAGAAATGAAGATCAAGAATGTCAGGCAGAATAATCTGATATCTTTCCCACGCAGATCAATTTCAGGGTCTCTAACTTATATGCGTGCATTTGCTCCGTATAGCATCTCAAACTAGTAAATAATGTTGCACAAAGCAAAACATGCTGACCTGCCCATCTGGGTTGAAATATGACATTCGTTAAAGGCAATTAAATACCATAAGCAGCCGGTCAGATTGGCTACCTTAAAATGAGTTTGAGGCCAGGGTGCAGGAAGTTCTAGTATTTCCCCATATGATCGTTGGAGTTTTGCATTAGATGTAGGGTACGGTCCGGGACAGGATTATATGGTTTTCGACAACGATTTAATTGATGGGCAAGTTAATAGCAAAGGAAGCTTCAGAATTAATGGCGGTTTTGAACACCGGATACGAGATAATCTTGCGTTTTATGCCGGCTCATCCAATGTTCCATCCTCGTTAGAAGAGACGGCTGAGACATTTGGTCAGGATTTCTGGTCTTATTTTGCAGGTGGAAAATTGTTTTCTAAATATTTCGAAACGTCAGTTGGACTCTTTTATTCTGTAGGAAAAGGGAAAGGCAACCTAGGAACCTAGGCGTTGGCGTAGGAGAGACTACGCAGCGGTATGAATATTTAGGAATCGTATTGGGTACCAACTACAGTTTTTGATCTGTTTTTTATTA
>JAUIKU010000336.1 GCA_030430675.1 Bacteroidia bacterium
CCCGCTTTTGGCTGAGCGCCACTCATTCCGCCCAGGCCGGAGGACACAAATAATCTTCCTCTTAAATCTTCAATACCATTGATCCTGGCAGCATTCAAAAGGGTAATGGTGGTCCCGTGTACGATACCCTGGGGACCGATATACATATAGGAGCCCGCGGTCATCTGGCCATACTGGGTAACACCCAGAGCGTTAAATTTTTCCCAGTCATCGGGACTGGAATAATTGGGCACCATAATACCATTGGTCACTACAACCCTGGGCGACTGAACCCTGGACGGGAAAAGCCCCATGGGGTGACCGGAATACATATGAAGTGTCTGCTGTTCAGTCATGATTGCCAGGTATTGCATAGTGAGCAGGTACTGTGCCCAGTTTTGGAATACGGCACCATTACCTCCGTAGGTAATCAGTTCATGAGGATGCTGGGCTACCCGGGGATCGAGATTGTTCTGGATCATCAACATTACCGCTGCCGCTGCCTGGCATTTGGCAGGATAAGCCTCGACAGGACGGGCATGCATGGGGTAATCGGGTCTGAACCGGTACATATATATTCGTCCGTAATCGTATAATTCGCGGGCAAACTCCTGTGCAAGTTCAAGGTGATGTTGCGCTGGAAAATATCGCAACGCATTGGCCAGCGCCAGCTTTTTCTCTTTCCGGCTTAAAATATCTTTTCGTATCGGGGCATGGCTGACCTGCGTATCCCTGGGTTTGGGGGGTGGCAACTCATTTGGAATTCCCTGGAGAATATGCTGTTGGAGGTCCATGGAACTTAGAAAAAAATTGAATTGACTATCTGGTCTTTAAGCAATATGTACCAAACTACCATCAATATCAAATACAAAATACAATCCACCGGAATAATTGGAGTCAGCGATCCAGGGCCTTGAATAAATCTTCCCGCTGACTTATTAGGAAATGATAGCCTATTTCAAATAAACGCTGCGCTTTATCGAAATCAGAACCGATAAATTCTCCCAATTCCGGGGGTTCAATGTAAAAATGGCATCGGTCTTTGCGCAGCAATACATTATTGCGAATAGCCATTAACAAGGTTCGCTCCAGTAAAGCCTTGGCATTTCTTACCTTGAATTCAGGATTTACAGGGTTACAGTGTGAACCTATAATAAATTGACAATCAGTAACTAATGGCTCAACTGGCAAGTTGTTAAGTATACCACCATCCATATAAGATTCCCCGTCAATGACCATGGGATCGAAGATTACCGGCATGCAGCAGGAAGCCAGGATTGCAGGGATCAATTCACCCTGCTGAAAGTATTTGGTTTCACCTCTCTTTATATCGGTGGCATTGATGGTCAATTGTTTGTTTAAATCCTGAAAGGAAGACACCGGCAGGTAATTGCCAAACAGATCCTGCAGCTTTTGCACTTTCAACAAGCCTGTTTTGCTCATGGCAGGACGCATGAATTTCAACAGCTTGGTCCGTTTGACCATTTCCAAAACCTGCTGCGGTGCTACACCGCTGGCATAGAATGCTGCCACAATGGCGCCGGAACTGGTACCAGATAGTGCATCAATCTCCACCTCCAACTCATCCAGGGCCTGTAATACCCCCAAATGAGCAATACCCCGCGCCGCTCCACCGGATAGTACCAGGCCCACTTTCATCAGATATCCGAAAGCTTAAAGGTTTCATCTACCCTCACTCCTTTTTCTGTGTGTTTAACGGTACAGCATTCAACCTGGGGATCGTGCTCAAAGAAAAGAATGTATTGTTCATCCGCGGCTTTTTTCAGGAATGCAGACTTTTCCTCCAGAGTGAGCAATGGCCTCACATCATAGGCCATAACATAGGGTAATGGCAGATGACCTATTGAAGGCAGCAGGTCTGCCATAAATACCAAAGTGTGCCCTTTGTAGGATAGTTTGGGCAGCATTTGCTTTTCGGTATGTCCATCAACGGTTATGATATCAAACAGGTCCCAGCCCGACTGTTCAATATCCACCCAGTCAAGCTGGCCACTCTGCTGAATAGGAAGCAAATTTTCCTTTAAAAAGCTGGCCTTTTCCCGGCTGTTGGGATTTACGGCCCATTGCCAGTGTGCCTGGTTTGACCAGTAAGTGGCCTGCTTAAAGGCAGGCTCCCCTTCCATATTCTTTATGGCTCCTCCACAGTGATCGAAATGCAGGTGGGTAAGGAATACATCAGTAACATCATCACTGCAGAACCCAGCCTGTTGCAACGAGCCCTCGAGTGACTGGTCGCCGTGCAAGTAGTAATGACTGAAGAATTTTTCGCTTTGTTTGTTGCCGATACCGCAGTCGATCAAAACCAGGCGGTCACTTTTTTCTATCAATAAACACCGCATGGCCCAGGTACAAAGGTTGTTGCTATCCGCCGGGTTGGACTTTTGCCATATTACTTTCGGTACCACACCAAACATGGCCCCACCATCCAATTTGAAATAGCCCGTGTGAATTGTATATAGATTCATGGTGTTAAGCTAATTGATCTGTGGGAATTATTACAGTGTTTGATCAAACCATGAACCCGGATGCATAAAAAAACCCATGAAATAAATTCATGGGTCAACATTTGGAATAATATATAGAAAGCGGGCTAACCCGCGGTGAAGCTGCCAGGTGCTGGAACTATATTCCTGACCGGTTTCAGGGTTTTCAAATAAGCAAATATGGCCAAAATATCTTCATCGCTCATCAGTCGGTAATAGTGCCACGGCATGGGAGGTAACAAGTCGCGGCTATTAGTAAGGCCTTTGTATTTTCCTTCCCTCATGGCCCTGAGAAAGTTTTCCTCGTTCCAACTGCCCAGACCAGTGGCATCCGGGGTAAGATTGGCGGCATAGGAAACACCCCATGGTCCTGCAAACGCGGTAAAGTGGGGATTCATCAATACCAGACCTTCGTTAACCAGGGCCGGATCAAAATTTTTAAACAACATATCAGCTGGGTTACCCGAAAGCAGCCTGGTTCCATCGGGCTCCGGTCCTTGGTCTGTAAACACTTTCGGAGAATGGCAGTCATGACAAAGACCGATATTCACCAGGTATTTACCCCTTTCAATAACTGTTTTGGGATCGGGGGGTGGAGGTGTGCTCATTAATCGCTCCTCAGGTGGGTTGTTTACAGGTCGATTGCAGGCTAAAACTATTAGTGAAAACACCAAAATTGCAATGCCGGTAACAAGTTGGTTCTGATTGGGTTTCATTTCCTTAGATCATTTTCGCTGGTTAAAAAGTATCTTCCAGCAAAAATTAGACGTATTACCCGCTAAAAGTCACAGCCGGTAAAAACAAGATTTTTGACTGGAGTCCAGCGGGAAAAAGAAACTATTCTTGAAAGGCCACTAATACGAATTGACA
>JAUIKU010000337.1 GCA_030430675.1 Bacteroidia bacterium
GGAAATAGTTTTTCATGAATTGGGTCATTGTCTGCTGGGCCGGGCACACCGGGATGATACTTTCAAATCAGGCGATTTTGCCAGTATCATGAGATCGGCTGGATTGCTGCAGTACGGCGATCTGGATCGCTATAATACGCTGTTAAATGACAACAAGCGCCAAAAGGCCCATCGTCGGGACTACTATATTGATGAATTATTTAGTCAATCGGTGGAACCTCCCTGTTGGGCGGATTCCGGCACTTTACCAAATCTGCCGGTAGAGGAATTCACCGAAGATATAATCATCAACAGGCAGTATTTCAGGATCTGGATGGATCCTGATAGCAATCCCTGGTTCTTTGGCAGGGAGGGAAATTACCGGTACTCCCCCGAGAATGGATTTGAGTCACTTTTACCGGGCATCAGCATCACCTCCATGACAAATTCAGCAGCTAATGAAATATGGTTGTCCGGGGTGCAGGAAGATCGCAACCTCATTGCCACTTTTGTAAACGAACAGCTGGACATCCGGTATACCCCGGAAATGCTACCCGCTAATCTTCTAAGTATAGATCAGTTGCTGGTTGATGACATGGACAGGATATGGATAAGTGATCGTGGCGGCGATCTGTTTGTGAACTCCGGTGCAGGCTTTAAAAAAGTTGAAATTCCTTCCCGTATCAGGGTATCAAGTATTAAGAAGACCCCGGACAACAAAATTTATGTGCTGAAGGAGGGGTTACTTTATCTGGTTGAAGACGAAACGAGTTTTGTTCAGGTAGGACAGGAAAACACAGATTTGCCCACAAGCTATTTCAGAAGACTGGAAGTTGATGGGCAGGGCAACCTTTGGTTACAGCCGGCGGGCACTGCCCAATACCTGGTGAAACTAAGCCCGGAATGGGAGGTGGACCGGATTGATTTCAACCAGGTCAATATCAACGAACTTCAAATAAATGAAATTGCCGGTGATCCCAATGGTACCATATGGATCGCTACCAGCAATGGCATCCGCAAATGGCAAGACCATAAGTTCACTAAATACTGTGAATACAACACCGGTCTCAAGGTATTGGATTTTAATACTATTCGGGTTGGGAGTGATGGAAACGTTTGGGCTGTGGGTAGAGACCGGACTAATGACCTCTATACTCTGTTAAAAATACAGCCCGGAACCTAATTGTACCCTACTTTCGGGGTTGATCCACTATCGGGGTCTCCTTTACAGTAGGTACGTTCCAAAAGGCCGGTTGGCTTGAACTTGGGCCAGTATTTTTTGCCGCAAAAACCACAGTGCGGGATGAGCTCCAGGTGCTGATTCTTAGCGGGAAATCCCCAGCTCAGGGTATTTTCGCTTCCACACCTCCGGCAAACAAAAGTGTGTATAAGTGAATTGGAAGTAGACTTGGTGGGCCTGTTTTCTACCTGCTCAGTCTTTAATTGAGGCTTTTCCTTTATATCCGTGGTCTGGACCTGCCCATGGATCAGAGCACAGGTTATGGAAAGCAGCAGTGTGAGTATTAGTCGATGCATAATATAAAATTATTGCATCCAACTTTCAACTTTCTGGCTAATTTGAGCGTTTCCTTGGCTCTGTAAGATAATCGCTGAAAATGCCGCTAAATGAACCGGTCAATTACCATGCTTTAACCCTGGACTTTCTGGCAAACCAGATAAGGCCCGTCAGAAATAATGTAGCCAGCACCAGCCATTTCCACAGGTTATTTTTGAACTGTATTGGTGTGGGATCCCCCATATATACCAGGGTAGCCCAGAAGGCGGGATGTGATTTGAAGGGATCTGATTGGCGCAAATACGATGTTTTCGCCTGCTGCAGGCATTTATCCAGGGGCTCACCGGTAGTAACGGCATTTAAGAACCGTACTATTATATCTGAGGTGGAGGCATCAGCGGCCTGCCATAAGCTCATCACGATATTCGGCGATCCGGCGTACTGAAAGGCCCGGGAAAGGTTCATGATTCCTTCACCTCTAACTAGCTCTCCATATCCTGTATTACAGGCACTTAATACTGCTAACTTTGAGTTTAAGTTTAAGTTGTATATCTCATTGGCGTACAAACTTCCATCTTCTGCACCATCTGGCTGGCTGGAAAATATGAGTCTGCTTTTCATGGGATCCTGGTCCTCGATAAGTGCGTGCATGGCCAAATGAATAATACCGCAATGTTCCACTTGCTTAAGGTTGGATTCTGTGGCCTGATGATCTATAAATGTCCTTCCTCCAAACAGGGAACTGGCGTTGTTGATCTCTTTGCGGGAACCCGGCAATGAAGTAAGCCCACCCCCATAATCAACCGGGGCAAACCCATAGTATTCCCCGGAGTTGGATTGGCTTTTCCTTGACAATTCCAGCATGGTAATGGAAGGAGTATAAGTCATGGCATATTGATTGACAGCAAATGCCAGGTGATTTTTATAATCAGTTTCCGGTCTGGTGATCATAGCATCAAAGGGCAAATGCCCCAGTTCTCCGTCCGGAACTATAATTAGCCGGTGCATATTTCCAATATCCTGTAACGGTTTGGCTACCAGTTCGTCAAACAGTTGATAGGCCAGGGAATGGTTCCAGGGTGCCTGGGCATTGCTTATCATGGCGCGGTATGCTTTGAGATCCAGATTCCGGGTGGTGGCGCTGTCAATCTTATGAACTGCGGTCCTTTGCCTTGAAAAAGCCAACACATACCAGTCAGACTTGCCCAGAAAATAAGTCAAAACCGCCTGGTCGGGTTTCAGTGCTAGTTTTACCTGGTCAATATTTTTTACCTGAACCCGGTATTTGAGGTCATAATACCGGGGATACTTCAGGGCGATGTGTTCAGCCAGGGTATCATAACTGCGTTTCAAAATGAATAGCTGGTTGGTTAGTGAGTCGTGATCACTGCTTTCGGAACTCAACAGGCTTTCTGTGAAGTGTATTTTTCTTTTGGTGCTTATTTCTGCCGCCAGTACACTGTCCGGAATTCCCTGAATAGTTGTCAGGTTGTTACCCTGTAGCGTTTCTGCCAGCAGGGTGGCTTTGCTTTTTTCTATAAATTGAAACAGGGTATTTAAATAAGCTTGATCCCCGGTTTCCCGGTATATCTCATAGCAGGCATTAATGGCCTGTTCAAAGACGGTCATTGATTCTGTTTGCAAAAGGAGTTTTGAGTCATCCAGCATGTAACCACGCCGTATCTGATCAATAAAGGTGATGGCTTTCTCCATGGTGGTGAGGGCCTGTTTCAGATGGGTAAGATCCTGAGAATAGTAATAGCTGGACCTCAGAATTTCCGCTTCTTCCCGAACCAGATCTAACAGAATCTGCCGGTCCAGGTAGGTATCAGCGGATAAAGACGTACCGGTTTC
>JAUIKU010000338.1 GCA_030430675.1 Bacteroidia bacterium
CTATACTTACCAAGGGGCGTGGTATGAAGGGCTCCTAAACTCAGGTGGGTTAACGTCAATCAACAACAATCGCTACGAGTCTGACTTCTGGCAGTGGGACAATGTGCTGACCTATACCAACAGTATTCTCGATCACAACTTTTCGGTAGTACTGGGAACATCCGCTCAAGAGACGAACTTTACTAGTTTAACTGCCTCAGCTTCCTATGATACCGATGTATTTACTCAAATAGTTGACAATCCGGTGCAGTCACGCACCAACAGTTCACTGGTTGAGGAATCTCTGGCCTCCATATTCGGAAGAATAACTTACGACTACAAAGGAAGGTATCTTCTAACCGCGGCTGTTCGAAGGGATGGATCATCGAAATTTGGTCCGAATAATAAATTCGGTGTATTCCCATCATTTACTGCCGGTTGGCGAATCAGTGATGAGGATTTCTTCCCATCTGACGGGTTCATATCTGAACTTAAAATCCGGGGCGGATGGGGCCAGGTTGGTTCGGACGCCATCGGTAACTTCAGGTATCTGGCACAAATGAATTCTACTTTTGATTATCCATTCGGCAATCAAACCGGTACCAGTTCATTAGGTGTAGCCTTGCAGGATTTAGCCAATCCCGATGTGCAATGGGAAACAGCTACCGAATACAATTTCGGTGTTGATGCCTCATTTCTTGACGGACGGTTGAATTTTTCAGCAGAGTACTACAACAAGACCAATACTGACATGCTTTTCGTGCTTGAGCTTCCCGGAGTTTCCGGATTATCAACCACGGTCGATAATGTAGGTGAAATACTTAACCAAGGATTGGAATTTTCAGCTGGTTACAGGAAAACCATAGGTGATTTTACCTATGACTTTAATGCCAACCTGACCACCCTGAATAGCGAAGTAATTGATTTGGCAGGACAGGGTGAGTTGGTAGCATTCTCCTATTCGGGGTCCGGAGCCACGGTGGTGATACGGGAAGGCCTTCCTCTGGGTTCGTTCTACACCCGGCGTACGGTAGGACTTTTCCAGAATTCCGGGGAAGTGGATGCGGCAAATGCACTGGGTGATCCAAATACCCCCTATCAGAATATTGAAACTGCACCGGGTGATTTCCACTGGCAAGACCTGGATGGAGATGGTCAAATTACTACCGCCGACAAGGAAATTACCGGGAATCCCATCCCCTCCTTTACCTACGGATTTGGAGGTGTGATGCAGTATAAAAGATTTGATTTGAATTTTCAGTTCTTTGGCGTAGCAGGGAATGATATTCTAAACGTTGCCCGGTCACAATTGGAAGCCTCGGGTCGTGCTTACAATAAAAGTGTCAGTGCGGTAAATGCGTGGAGCGGCGAAGGTACCAGTAATTCAATTCCCCGACCAATTAGGACGGACCCCAATCAGAATATAATATTATCTGATCACTTGGTGGAAGATGGTTCTTACCTAAGATTGAAGACCATGCAGATAGGATATAACTTCTCTCCGGATCTGGTTTCCAGAATTGGACTTTCTACCGCAAGACTCTATCTAAGTGGACAAAATCTATTCGTAATAACAAAATTCAGCGGTATCGACCCGGAAGTTGGTTTTGATGAGAACAATAGCGCTGTGGCAGGTATTTACCAGGATTTGTATCCTCAGGTACGCACACTGTCCGTAGGTATTAATGTTTCATTTTAATTAGAAGAGGAATATGAAAATTTCAATTATAAATACTGCAAAAAGTTCTCTCTTTATACTTTCCATGGTACTTGTATTAACCGTTGTTTCATGCGGTGAGGATTTTGTTACCAAGGAATTTGAGAATGGGGTGGTTTCGGATAATTTCTTCCAAAATGCCACCGATGCTGAACAGGCGTTAACCGCCGTATATGATGTCATTGCACTAAGAGGTATGTATCGGGAAGGTGTGTGGGTGCTGGGTGATGTCCCAACTGATGATATTAATGAATTGACCGGTGATAACGGCGATTATGGAACCTATTACCGGGCAGCCAGCGATTACCGATGGGAACCAAGCAATCCATATTCGGTTGGAAGATGGTATGACAGTTATAAGGGAATCTTTCGAGCGAATATTTTGCTTGAAAAATTGCCTGAGATTGATATGGATGCAGCATTAAAATCACGGTTTGAAGGAGAAGCCAAATTTTTACGGGCATTGTATTATTTCAATCTGATCATGGCATTCGGCGATGTACCATTCATGACCGAAGTGCTTACCAGGGAAGAGTACCAGGAGTTGGCCAGAACAGATAAGCAAATCATCTACGGCCAAATTGAACAAGATCTAATGGATGCTGCAGCTGTGCTACCTGCTACAGCCAGTGATCCTGTGGGAAGAGCAACCAGTGGCGCTGCCAATGGTCTGCTTAGCCGGGTATACCTTTATCAGGAGAAATGGAGCGAGTCAGCTAATGCTGCACAACAGGTAATGGGTGCCGGTTACACCCTGGTTGCTACGGAAGATTTTGAAAAAATGTTTACCGGTCAACTGGAAAACAGTGTCGAATCCATCTTTGAATTTCAATCTGTAGGCGCCTCTCCCAACGTTTGGGGTGGTGATCTTACGGAAACCTCCTTCGGTTTCTTTTGGAGCCCCATGATTGGTTGGGCCAACTGGTATTCACCAAGTGTCAGCTCCCAGGAACAATTTGCAGATGGCGATATCAGAAGAAAAGCTTCACTATTGGTAGTTGGAGCTGGCGATAGGCAAAAACCTGGCCGTTGCTGATGAATTTGAGGTAAATTTTCCCATCATACGCTATGCTGAAATACTGCTTAATTATGCAGAAGCGCAAAATGAATTGGGGAATCCAACGGAGGCCCTGGGAGCATTGAATCAAATTCGCGCGCGTGCTATGGTACCGGCTATTACCGAGACCGATCAGGGGCTGTTGCGAGATCTGATACGCGAAGAGCGCAGAAGGGAGCTGCTTTTTGAAGGTCAGCGGTTTTATGATCTGCATCGGTGGGGACTGGTAGAGGAAATTCTTGTTCCCCTTGGATACCGCGTAGGCACACATGAGTACTGGCCTGTCCCGGTGGCCGAATTGGATCTGATGCCAAATCTGACCCAGTATCCTCCACAATAATATTTTTGAATAGCTGCCTTGTTCTTGTTGCAAGGCAGCTATTCTCTTACTATTATTAAAGACACCAAAATGTATTAGCCCAACATTTGGATATTTTAAACTGTAGAGAAGTGGACTATGGCGCTTAATTTGAATTGTTTCGTCCGCTGTTTTCTGGTTTGTTGCCTCTCCCTGGCTTCATGTAAGGAGCTCATCCACAACAATGTTTCAGTTGGTTTTGAAAAAATTGATTCGCTTAGTTCAGGGGTCAATTTT
>JAUIKU010000097.1 GCA_030430675.1 Bacteroidia bacterium
GTCACAAATTCATCTTTGCGAAGTCCATAGCCAATAAATCCTTCCTTCCGGTTGACATACAATCGCACGTTGTTGGCGGCTACTACCTGTGCCGAAATACTATCAAATGATTTAATTTCTGTTCGTCTTTCCCGTCCTGCCCCGTATTTATCCAATAGATTTTTAAAATAGGCAATTGCATAATCCGTGAGGTTTGCCAAATGATGTTCCGTTTCCTCCAGATCATGCTGCAATTTCTTCATCAACTCATCCGCTTTGAAGGAATCGTATCGAGAAATTCGCTTGATCTTAATTTCGGTAAGCCGCACGATATCCTCGTCGGTGATTTCCCGGTAAAACTGGCTTTTGAAAGGATCCAGCCCGCGGTCGATAGTGCTTATAACCGCTTCCCATGTTTCACATTCCTCAATATCGCGATATATCCGGTTTTCGATAAATATCTTTTCCAATGAGGAGAACAGGATCTTTTCCAGTAGTTCATCACGCCTGATCTCCAGTTCCCTTTTTAAAAGCGCTACCGTCTGATCTGTACTCACTCTCAGTATATCATTTACCGAAAGAAAGTGCGGCTTTTCATCTATAATCACACAGGCATTTGGTGAAATGGAGATTTCGCAGTTGGTAAATGCGTATAACGCGTCAATGGTTATATCAGGCGATTGACCCGGGGCCAGGCTTACCAAAACCTCTACATCCTGGGCGGTGTTGTCCACAACTTTTTTGATCTTGATCTTGCCTTTGTCGTTGGCCTTAATAATGGAATCAATTAAAGAAGTAGTTGTGGTACCGAATGGTATGTCTTTTATAATCAGGGTTTTCTTATCGTATTCTTCAATAGTAGCTCTAACCCTGACCTTCCCTCCTCTTTTGCCGCGATTGTACTCTGAAAAATCCGCCATGCCACCAGTGGGAAAATCCGGCAACAACTTTGGGGACCGTCCCTTTAAAACCTCAATAGAGCCTTTACACAGTTCGCAAAAGTTGTGTGGAAGTATTCTGGTAGAAAGCCCAACCGCAATTCCCTCAACTCCCTGTGCCAGTAGCAAAGGAAACTTCACCGGCAGCGTCACGGGTTCTTTTTTTCTCCCATCGTAGGAGAGCTGCCATTCCGTAGTTTTGGGATTGAACACCACTTCCAGAGCAAACTTCGACAGCCTGGCTTCAATATATCGGGCAGCGGCAGCACTGTCTCCGGTACGGATATCGCCCCAGTTTCCCTGGGTATCGATAAGCAGGTCCTTTTGTCCCAGGTTTACTATGGCATCGCCAATTGACGCATCTCCATGGGGATGGTATTGCATGGTAGCTCCAATAATGTTGGCCACCTTATTGAAACGTCCATCATCCATCTCGCGCATGGCGTGCAGAATTCTGCGCTGAACCGGTTTTAGCCCATCCTGTATGGCGGGTACTGCCCGCTCCAGGATTACATAAGAAGCATAGTCCAGAAACCAGCTTTCATACATTCCCGAAACGGGTTTTTTATCATGCATTTCCTGTTCGGAATGAAGGGCCCCGTTTTCCCTGTTCTCCTCTTTCATATTCAATTATTAATCAGGCAATTTCTAATTCCTGCTCCGTTTCAACCATATCTTTTTCAATCCGTAAATTCTCAATTATGAATTTCTGACGATCCGGAGTATTCTTGCCCATATAAAAAGTCAGCAACTGGTGCACGGTAGTATCTTTCTTGAGGATGATCGGTTCCAGACGGATATCCTTCCCAATAAAGTTACCGAACTCTCCCGGCGATATTTCACCCAGGCCTTTAAACCGGGTGATCTCGGCGGAGGTGCCAAGTTGGTCTAATGCGGCAAGTTTTTCTTCCTCACTATAGCAGTAGATGGTTTCTTTTTTATTCCTGACCCTGAACAACGGGGTTTCCAGTATGTAGAGATGTCCCTTCTTCACCAGGTCCGGAAAGAACTGCAAAAAGAAGGTCAGCATCAGCAACCTGATATGCATACCATCAACATCCGCGTCTGTTGCAATTACAATCTTTTCATATCGCAGCCCCTCTAATCCGTCTTCGATGTTCAAGGCATGCTGCAGCAAATTGAACTCTTCATTTTCGTAAACCACTTTTTTGGTTAGCCCAAAGCAGTTCAACGGTTTGCCTCTCAAGCTGAATACCGCCTGGGTTTGTACATCCCTGGATTTGGTTATTGATCCACTGGCGCTGTCGCCTTCGGTGATAAACAACATTGACGATCCGCTTTCGTCACCGGAACGCTTGTCGTTCAGGTGAATACGGCAATCCCGGAGTTTTCGGTTGTGCAGATTTGCCTTCTTCGCTCTTTCATTGGCCAATTTTTTGATACCCGCAATATCCTTGCGCTCCCGCTCCGACTGCAATATTCTCTTAAGAAGAGCATCAGCGGTTTTGGGTTGTCGGTGCAAATAATTGTCCAATGCTCTTTTAATAAAATCATTCACAAAAGAGCGCATGGTCTGACCTTCAGGAGCTATACTTTGTGATCCCAGCTTGGTTTTGGTCTGTGATTCAAATACCGGCTCAATTACTCGCACTGATATCGCCCCGGCAATGGAGGCCCTGATATCAGAAGCGTCAAAGCTCTTACCATAAAAATCTCTGATGGTCTTTACCAGGGCTTCCTTAAAAGCTGCCAGATGGGTTCCTCCCTGAGTGGTGTACTGCCCATTGACAAAACTGTAGTATTCCTCACCATACTGATTGCCATGAGTCAGTGCCACCTCAATATCGTCTCCCTTCAGGTGAATTACCGGATACCTCAGATCCTCTTCATCAGTGCGGTTTTCCAGCAAATCCAGTAAGCCGTTGGCGCTGTGATACTTTTTGCCGTTAAAATTGATGGTTAGTCCGGAGTTCAAATAGGCATAATTCCAAAGTTGATTCTCCAGAAACTCAGGAATAAAATGGAAATTCTTGAATATGTTGGGATCGGGTTTAAAAACGATCAGCGTCCCATTGCGATCACTGGTAGACTTGATATTCTCATTGCTGGTTAACTCCCCTTCCTTAAACTCGGCTACCTTGGTCTTCTTATCTCTGAATGACTGTACTTTGAAATAATCTGACAGGGCATTTACCGCCTTGGTCCCCACACCGTTTAACCCCACCGACTTTTGGAATGCCTGTGAATCGTATTTACCTCCGGTATTTATTTTGGAAACGCAATCGACCACTTTACCCAAGGGAATACCTCGTCCGTAATCCCTCACCACCACCTTGTGGTCATACACCCTGACATCGATGGTTCGTCCAAAGCCCATGACATGCTCGTCAATACTGTTGTCGATTATCTCTTTGACCAGCACATAAATTCCATCGTCCTGTGCTGAACCATCACCTAACTTACCGATGTACATACCCGGTCGAAGCCTGATGTGCTCCTTCCAGTCCAGGGATTTTATACTATCCTCCGTGTAATTTGAAGTAACCGTCTTAGAAGTCATTCTAAAAATTGATTATAGGGTTAAAAAATCAGTATTAAAACTACCTATCTCCAGTCTAAATCTACAATGAAAATTGCACAATCCAGTACCTCCAGGGCCAATACACCCCTAAAACAAGGCCCCGTCATTGCATAATATATTGATCGACAAAATTTTATATTGACATAATTAATGTAACCTGTCAATGCTATTTTACGGGAAAGAGCATGGCATACAGTAAATAAACCAGTCCCGACACCATGGTAAGCGGCCCCATTAACATCACCAGCCACTGCCAGCTACCGGGAAGATCTTGGGCCACCAGTGCCGATCTGAGGAAAATCATAAGAGTTAACAGAAACAGGTTCGCACCGATAACCAGCACTTTTAAAGCCACTAGTGTTCTCAAATGCTGTGCATTGCTCAACAAACGGGTCGAGTTGCCTATCTGATTAATTACCCCTGTGGCTGCATAGAAACTCAGGTTAATAACTAAAAAAAGCCCGACAAACCAGAAGAAAAAACGGTGCCGGTCCAGCGTCATTCCCTTGACAGAACCCAGAAAGTCCAGGCTACTATAATCCGGGTAATTGGCATAAATAAGGAACAAGGTAACCAGAACCGTCAATCCCAGGATTCCCCAAACGGCCGACAACAACTTTGATAGATTCCACATAAATGATGAAATAAAAATGCGAATTTATTTAGATTTAAACACATCCACCCATTATCCCCGAAAATAAGTGAACCCTTTGCGAGTCATAGCAGGTCTTTTTCTGATCTCTACTTTGTGGAGTTGTCAAAACAGCCCCAGTATTCATGAGTTCGATGCCATCAGCTGGCAGAATGACCCGAATGGTTGCCGAGGCGATCGTCTTAATCAACTGGGTATAATAATGGATGAGCAGGATGAACTGCTGGGATGGACCGAACCGAAGATAATCGGTTACCTGGGAGCTCCTGACTACCTGGAATTATATGTGCGCAATCAGAAGTTTCTTATCTACTATCTGGAGCCCATGTCTGACTGCGGTCCGGAAGGCAAGGAAAATCCTCTGAGAATGTACATTAGGATGGATGCGCTGGGGCACAGCAAGGAGATTAGTTTGAGAAACCGTTGATGCAGGAAACAGGTGACTAATTGTAAGTTATTTCCACTCGTTCTGGTGAATTCTGTACGGTGAAAGTCTGCACTTCCAGGGGAAAGGAGACTGATTCTTTTCCCAGGGGATCAAAGCTTGAAACAGGTGGCAAAAACAATTCCTCCTCCTGTAATACCGCGATATGATCTTCGGAAACTGTCACCTTCGTCAACTTCCGGAATCCATGCAGGCAACACCTGATCTCTTTGAATTGACTGGTGTATGTTCCCTCTACTGCCCCAAAAACAAGTTTGCCTGTTTTGTGCTCCAGGGAGATTCTACGTTGGTAAAATTCCCCTGATTGATACCGGTGGCTGTTTCCATCATCTTCATAATAGTCAAATGTTCCGTCTGCACCCTGATAAACGTGAAGGTGTAGCACCGGCTGGGGTTTTTCGCGGGTGCTTTGAATCACCGACTGCATCGGGATGATAGCCCCGGCCTTGATAAACAATGGCAAATGTGTTAGTGACGACTCAACATAGATTTCACTTTCACCTCGATGGAGTTCTTCGGTATGAAAGTTAAACCAGCTTCCTTCAGGGAGATATACCTTGGTCAACTCCTTGTAGCTTTCCACCGGAGCTACCAGAATGTTAGGTCCGAAAAGATATTGGTTCTGATAACCGGGATGATAGACCAGGTCATCAAACGAATAGTCAATAGCCAGGGTACGGGCAACGGGTATTCCCGTGCGAGCAGCCTGATGAAAAACCGAATAGAGATATGGTATTAACCGGTATCTAAGATTAATATAGTTCCTACTGATATCTTCCACCTCCTCGCCGTAACTCCAGGGTTCGCTGTCCTTCGAGTTGACCATGGAATGACCCCTGAAAAAAGGAGAAAATGCTCCAATACTTATCCATCTGGCAAATAGAGGTATGGAGGCATCTCCCACAAATCCTCCCACATCGTACCCGGAAAAAGCCACCCCGCAAAGTCCCAAACTATTAACCATGCGCACTCCCAGCAGCATGTGATCATCGTTCGATACGTTATCACCGGTCCAAACCGCGGCATACCTTTGTACCCCGCTGTAGGCAGCACGGGTAAGATTGAAAGGCCGCTCATCTCCCATATTTTCTCGCACTCCCTGGTAGGTGGCCTGGCTCATCATAAGTCCATAGACGTTCCTGCCCCTTTTGGCAGATCCGCCATCACCCTCAAAATCGAATTCAATTAGTTCCGGTAGTTTCTGACCCCAGGTGGCGATCTCATTCATATCATTCCAGTACCCCTTGATCCCTTGTTTCACATATCCGGCCAGTTTTATTCCCCACCACTTGCGGACCTGGGGATTGGTGAAGTCAGGGAAATGACACCAGCCCGGCCATACCTGCCCACTGTAATAAGAGCCATCGGGATACTTCAGAAATACATCCTGTTCCACCCCTTCAGCATAAGCCTGATAGTCCTCTTCGATCTTTATTCCGGGGTCACACATGACCACCAGGTTAAACCCCTGGTCTTTGAGATCTTCAATTAACTTATCAGGTTCCGGAAACCTTTGAGAATCCCAGGTGAAAATCTTATAATTATCCATATAGTGGATATCCAGCACCAGAGCATCCGCCGGGATTTTTTTCTCCCGAAAGGTGCGTGCCAGAGTACGTACTTCGTATTCGGGATAATAGCTGTACCTGCATTGCTGATAACCCAGCCCCCATAGCGGGGGCATAGGCATGGTTCCGGTTAGCTCCGCATATCCGCTGATAATCTCTGCTACCGAATCTCCCTGTATGAAATAATAATTGATATCGCCTCCCTCAACGGTGAAGGATGAAAAACGATCATTGGAAGCACCGAAGTTAAAGTGAGACTGGTAAGTATTATCCAGAAAGATCCCGTAGGCCAATCGATGATGCAACCCTATATAAAACGGAAAGGTACAATACAATGGATCCGACTCCGATGAATAAGCAAAACTATCGGTATTATGATTGGTATAGCCTGATCCAGCCCGGTCCAGGTTGCCGGTTTTTTCACCAAGACCGATAAACCGCTCTCCTTCCTGAAGTTTCTTATATACCGATTTGGAACCACCCAGAAAAGATATCCCAAACCCTGCATCATCTTCATTGAGCAAATTATCCTGCTGATTATAGAAATGGCATCGCATTGGATCTTTTCTCAGTTCCAGTTTGAGTGTCCGGGTTTCAATAAACAAGCAATCTTTCTCTTCCCTAATTTCGAAATCCACCGATGCAGGTTTGGCCACCACTGCATATGACATCTCGTCAAATGACCCGGTATCGGAAACCTGCACCCGAATAATGTTTTCATGGTAAACGGTGATCTTGAAATTTCCCTGCTCAGAGTTTCCGGTAATTCCATTCTCGGTTTCCCGGTAGGATAACAATGCCCCCAGATCCCGATGCCTAGGATGCTTCACAGTTTGGTGCTTATTGTCCATTGTTCGTAGTTGCGTGCTTTCATTATAAACGATTCCGAGGTGAGATTTCAGGATTACCAGTCCACTCCATCGAATGTACGTTGGGCGTTAACTTAGGATATAATCAGCTAAAATGACACTAAATTATGGACATTATAATGCAGTTTTGGCAACTTTTTCGTTTCAATCGTTTGCGGTTGATTAGAAGGGTTCATGCAAGATCCGGACCTGGAATCAGTTTTACCTTCGCAAAGAGGAAGCGCGAATTATCGGCTCGGCAGGAAGGCAAATCTTACGAGGGGCGGCACCAGGGTTTTTCAGGTTATCAAAAAACAATTCGACCGCTTTTTGTCCCATCAGATAGCCGGGTTGGATCACTGAACTCAACGGGGGATCTATCAGGGAAGCCAGTTGCCAATCGGAAAACCCTATGACCGCTACCTCTCCGGGAATTGCCATGCCGGCTTTTTTTAATGCCCTGACAGCACCAATTGCGGTGAGGTCATTGTTGGCAAATACACCGTCAAAGGATTTGCCTCTTTCGATAAACTTTGTCATCTGGTCTTCTGCCTCCTCAATATCAATCCCGCCCTCACAGGGTATCACCAGATCCGGATCCGGGTCCAGCCCATTTATATCCAGGGCCGTCAAGTATCCTTTTAACCTGTTTTCGGTAGTACTTACCCCGCCGGGCCCTGCCAGATGTATGATTCGGCGACAACCCTGGGAGATCAGATGATTAACCGCCTTAAATGCCCCCTGCTCATCTTCTACCATTACACATGGCGCCTCGATTCCAACAGGTTCACGATCAAAAAATATCACGGGCAGCTTCTTTTGAATGAATGGCCTGAAATGGTCGAGGTTACCAGTTGTTTTTGCCACCCCTACCAACAGTCCATCTACCCGGTGGGAAAACAGTGCCTTGGCATCCATCACCTCACGCTGGTACGATTCATTGGAATGGCACAACATTACCGTGTATCCCTGCTCAATAGCCCTGTCTTCAATTCCCGATATGATGGAAGCAAAAAAGGCATGCGATATCTCCGGAATGATCACCCCAAGAGTTTTGGTTTTGCTACTTCTGAGACTTAGCGCTATGGAATTGGGCTGATAATTATACTTCTCGGCCAACGCCGTTACTCTCTTGATAGTTAACTCACTTATGTCAGGATGGCCACTTAAAGCCCTGGACACCGTAGATGGTGATATTCCCAATTCCCTGGCCAGATCTTTAATGGTAATATCTCCGCTTTTCATTAGTGATAGGGTTTAGATCATATACCAATATAATGAATATACCATCGAAAATGGGGATAATAATTAGCGGTTAGTTTCAAGACTTTACTTGCTTTGTACAATTCAAATCCTGTTGCCACTTTAGGTGTTTAAACAAATACCCACACAACCATTTGCACATTTTTAGTATAAACCGATTGACACACAAAACGGATATGCCTGTTTAATCAAAATAGCCGCCAAAATGACAAAATCATGTATTGCAATCGATTTCGGAAAAAATACCGTATTGTCAACTCGATTTTGACAAGGATAACAATGGAATTTGTTATATTATTTTGGTATCATTATGTTGGAACAGGTAAGTACAGCATAATGTAAATCCTGTTTCAAAGTGGAGAGAACGTATTAATCAAGACACCGAACTATAAGGCCAAACTTCTACACCCCTCATAATAGCTAAGCACCAAAACTACTGGTGTAGGTCCAGCCTTTCGGTTCGAATACAGGATTTGTATTAAACTAATATCAATACTTATAACCAAACTAAATCCTAATGAAACACAGGTATCTTAATGCTAAGTTTATCTGGTTATTGTTGTTTGCTTTTGTCAGCATTCACGCCGTTCAGGCGCAGCAGACGATAACCGGAACCATTACTGATGCTGTAACTGGTGAGGGTTTACCAGGCGTAAACGTCCTGATCAAAGGAACTACCACCGGTACAGTAACAGATTTCGATGGAAATTACAGCCTGGAGGCATCGGAAGATGCGGTGCTGGTAATTTCCTCAGTAGGTTATCTCGCACAGGAAATCGTGGTGGGAAACAAATCCTTGATCGACATTCGATTAGAGGAAGATATCCAGGCCCTGGATGAAATTGTAGTAACCGGCTATGGCACACAGGAGAAAAAGGAGATTTCAAGTTCAATCACCAGTGTCAAAGAAGAGGACTTCAACCAGGGAATGGTCAATGACCCGGCACAGCTCATCCAGGGTAAGGTTGCTGGACTGAACATCGCTAAGCCCGGAGGTGACCCTAATGACGGCTACAATATCCGGTTAAGAGGCGTCAGCACCTTTGGCGCCAACCAGGAGCCTCTGGTAGTGGTTGATGGAGTTATTGGTGTTCCTCTGAATGCTGTAGACCCTTCAGATATCGCCTCCATCGATGTACTGAAAGACGGATCAGCCGCTGCCATCTATGGAACCAGGGGTTCCAGCGGGGTTATCATTGTCACTACTAAAACCGGGAAGGAAGGAGTTTTTAACATCGACTATAACGGCTCCGTTTCCATTGATGATATCGACCGCAGCATGGATTTCATGAGTGCCAGTGAATACCTGCAGGTAACCGGTGCCATTGACCTGGGTTCAGATACCAACTGGCTGGAAGAGGTTACGGAAAACGGTATTTCCCAGGTACATAACTTATCTGCATCCGGCGGAAGTGCCAGTACCACCTACAGGGCATCTGTGAATCTTAGAGATGTGGATGGTATCGAACGGAATACGGGATTCCAGCGAGTCAATACCCGGTTAAATTTGACTCAAAAAGCCATCAACGACAATGCAACCATCACACTTAACATTGGGCACACCACCGTTGAATCTGATTTTGGCGCAGGTAAAACCTTTAGACAATTCGGTGACGAAGATGTAGTGTTCCGTTATGCCGTTGTGTCTAACCCAACCTTACCCGTCTTTTTTGACGAATCCCCCGGGTTAACGGACGTAGGTGGATATGCGGAGCGCGATATATTCGATTATTACAATCCCAGGTCTATGACAGACCAGGTTATTGATGAAGGGACCGATATTAATACCACCGGACAACTTCGCTTGGAGTACGATTTCAGCGAGCTGGTTAATGGCCTGAGATACACCATAGCCTACTCCAGGCAGTGGGACACGGAACTCAGAGGTGTTTATATCCCTTCAACTGTGAAATGGGGGAATGGGCTATCCAACAGTGGAAATGCCGGGACTTCTACCATACAGAAAAACAACGAATTATTTGAAACCATGGTTAACTGGGATGGCAGCTTTGGAAGTACTGACATCGCAGTACTGGGAGGGTATTCCTACCAGGATTTTTACGAAGAAGGACATGGTATGTGGGGAGGACAGTTTCTCTCAGATGCCTTTACCTACCATAATATGAGTGCTGCCCAGGATTTCGCCAATGGACTTGGCGAGGTAGGGACCTATGCTCATTCACAAACCCTGATTGCTTTTTTTGGCAGGGTAAACGCCAATATTGACAATACCTGGTTTCTATCCGCCAGCGTCAGGCACGAAGGATCATCTCGTTTTGGGGAGAACAACAAATGGGGTACCTTCCCTGCAGTCAGCGGAGCGGTCAACCTGAGCAACCTGTTCAGTATAGCAGGAGTCGATCAATTGAAATTCAGAGCCAGCTGGGGCCGTACCGGCGCCACACCCGCAGACTCCTACATTTCACTGGCCAGGCTTGGACCTGTAGGTAACTTCTTCTATAACGGAGCTTTTGTTCCAAGTTATGGTCCTCAAAGTAATGCCAATCCGGACCTGGCCTGGGAAACCAAGGACGAATTCGATGTGGGGTTGGATTTTTCCCTATTGGAAGGAAGACTTAATGGAACCATGGACTATTATATACGGAATATTACGGACATGATCCTGGAGGTCGAGGTGCCTGTTCCACCAAACTTGTTCCCCACCACAGATGTCAATATTGGAGAACTTAGGAGCAGTGGTTTTGAATTCGCTATTGATTATGCGGTGGTAAACAACTCGTCTATCTCCTACAACACCGGATTAAACTTTGCCACTTTCAACACCGATATTGAAAGTTTAACTTCAGGTGATTTGTCATTTGGAGAAGGCGGACAGTTATTCAGAGCCAATATGGGCTCCCCCGGACAAAACGACACCGACCTGGTAAGAGTTAAAGAAGGTGAACCTTTAGGTGATCTTTTCCTCTCCGTTTGGGATGGTGTTACTGTCGATGCTAATGGAGTACCGGTTTTTGAGGACTTAGATGGAGACGGGGTAGATTGTAGCTGTAATGATGACCGACGAGTGGTTGGTAACGGACTGCCAGACTTCACCATTGGCTGGAACAACTCCTTTACTTTTGGAAAAGGCTGGGATGCCAACGTGTTTTTCCGGGGATCCTTCGGACATGACCTGCTGAACAGCAACAGAGGTTTTTATGAAAACACCGAATCTACTACCGTGGCTAACTACAATATTGTTAACACCAAATATTACAATCCTGCTGTTCAAAAAGCGGTGGTTAACAGCTACCATGTAGAAAATGCCAGCTTCTTTAAGCTGGACAATATGTCAATTGGATACAACTTCGATATGTCTAATAACAGTGCGATAGGCAACCTACGCGTGTATTTTGCAGGCCAGAATTTGTTTACCATTACAGATTACACCGGTATTGATCCGGAGGTGCGTTATGTGGACGTTGGAAACAGTGGCGATAGTGAGGATGCTGATGCACTGTCCCCAGGTATTGAGAGAAGGAGCACCTATTTTACTACCCGGACCTTTACGTTTGGATTGACTATTGGGTTTTAATCAATAATTGCCTAGAATGATGAAAAAATATAAAAATATATTTAGCAAATTTTCAGTAGCGTTCATGTTGGGGCTGATGCTAGCAGTACCGGCATGTACGGACCTGGATGAAGAAATATACAGTCAGGTTACTCCGGACAACTTTTTCCAGACCCCTGAGGAGTTTATTTCAGCCCTGGGATCTGCATATTCCGGATTGAGTTTTATAGGAAACCACCGGAATCTTTGGTCCAGTAATGAACTAGCCACGGATGAAATCATGGTAACCACCAAAGGTGGTGACTGGTTTGATGGCGGCCAGTTAATACAGATCCACCGGCACCAGTTTCAGCCGGATAATCCCTTTTTCAATGACGCCTGGAATTCGGTTTACAATGCCATTGGCACCACCAACCGCCTGATCTTTCAGTTTGAAGAGTTGGCGGCCAATGGTAATCCCGATGCGGAAGCTTTTATTGCGGAACTGAGGGGGATCAGAGCCCTGGTTTACTATTGGGCCCTTGATGCCTGGGGCAATGTGCCACTCTCCATCGACTTTACCGATGAATCTCCTCCCGCTAACAATTCAGATTTTGCAGCGGGTCGCCTGGAGGTGTATAACTTTATCGAGAGTGAATTAAATGAGATAATTCCATTACTGGACCCTAATGTAGGTGGTACAGCTTACGGCAGAATGAACCAGGCTACCGCTTTGTCTTTAAGGACCAAGTTGTACCTCAATGCTGGAGTTTTTACCGGTACCGAACAGTGGGATAAAGTAATCGCTGACGCAGATGCCGTGATGGCTTTTGGTTTTACCTTATCACCGGATCACCACGATAACTTTGTTATAGATAATCAAAGTTCTCCCGAAAACATATTCGTGGTGCCATATGACAAAGTGTTCGCTGGCGGATTCAACTGGGTGGTGATGCATAATCACCTGCAGGGTCAGGTGAAATACGGTCTGACAGTACAGCCCTGGAATGGCTATGCCACCCTGGAAGAGTTTTACAACTCTTACATAGACCCTGTTACTAATCCTGGTCCCCAGGGGCCGGTATGGCGGGGCCTGGCTAACTTCGATCCCAATGACGACACTACCCCCAACGGTGTAGGTACACTGGATGATAGACTTGGAAACTTCCAGGTAGGTCCCCAGTTTGCGCTGGACGGGTCACCACTGGAAGATCCCGGGTTTGAAGGAGAAGGTACTCCATCTCCCGATCCGGATGGGGCGCGTATCAACTTTACTCCCCAGAACAATGAGCTTTGGCCCAATGGCTGGAGACAGGGTGGACCCCGGATGCAGAAATATGAAATGGAAATAGGTGGTACTGAAAACATGTCCAACGATTTTGTAATTTTCCGTTTGGCAGATATCATGCTCTCCAAAGCTGAGGCCTTATGGCGTTTGGACAATGGCTCCGCAGAAGCGCTGGATTTGGTAAATCAAGTCAGGGTTCGGGCAGGCGTTGACCCATTCACTACCCTAACTCCTGATCAACTGTTTGATGAAAGAGGTCGTGAAATGTGGCTGGAAATGACCCGTCGTCAGGACCAGATCAGGTTTGGCAAGTGGGGAGATGCCTGGTGGGAAAAAGAAGCCTATACCCAGGCAGGTTCTCAGTACCTGGTATTCCCCATTCCACAGGTAGCCATTGACGCGTCTGCTGCGCTGAACCAGAACCCGGGATACTAGTTATTTATTTATAAATTGTTATAAAAAAGCAAGTGATGGTATCACTTGCTTTTTTATATGCCCCAGTTACTCTTGGGTATATTTACAGATATGAGGAGACTGTTCCTGATACAAGTGTTAAGTGCCGTACTGTTTACAAACTGTTCTGATCAAGGAACACAAAAACCGCTGTTCGTCTCACTAACGGCGGAACAATCCGGCATTGACTTTACCAATACCCTGGAATACGATGAACAGCTTAACCCCTACACTTTTAAAAACTTTTATAACGGAGGTGGAGTGGCGGTGGGCGATTTAAATAACGACGGTCTTGCTGAAATATTCTTTAGCGGAAACATGGTATCGAACCGCCTCTATTTAAACAAGGGCAACCTAAATTTCCAAGACATCACCGACCAGGCCAACCTGAACAGCCAGGGTACCTGGAGTACCGGAGTGAGCATGATCGATATCAATGCCGATGGATTTCTCGATATTTATGTATGTAAATCAGGTCCACCGGGTGGACCGGAAAGACATAATCACCTTTATATAAACAACGGGGACCTGACATTTACGGAACAGGCCAAGTCCTATGGGCTCGATATCGAAGGGTTGTCGGTACATGCGATCTTCTTCGACTACGACCGTGATGGCGACCTGGATTGTTATGTATTGAATAATTCGATAAAATCTATTGGAAGTTTTGAAATTATGGCTGGCCTGCGCACCATACCGGATTCACTGGGAGGCAACAAACTATTGAGAAATAATAACGGCTACTTTAATGATGTCACTTCAACTTCAGGGATTTATTCCAGTGACATTGGATTTGGCCTGGGAGCTACTGTGGGAGACATCAACAATGATGGCTGGCCAGACCTCTATATCTCAAATGATTTTTTTGAGAAAGACTATCTGTATATCAATCAGCAGGACGGCACATTCAAAGACCTGCTGGAACAATTCATTCAGGAAACCTCTATGGGGTCTATGGGCGCGGACCTGGCCGATATCAATAACGATGGATTTCCCGAATATTTTGTCACTGAGATGCTGCCGGAGAGAAGGGACCGCCAGGTAACCAAAACCTATTTTGAGTCCTGGGAAGAACAAAAGAGCGCTCAGGGTAAGGGCTACTTTAATCAATTCGGAAGAAATGTGTTGCAACTCAATAACGGAGATGGCACATTCAGTGAAATTGGTCGATATGCCGGAGTTGAAGCTACAGACTGGAGCTGGGCTTCACTAATATTTGACATGGACAATGATGGCTATAAAGACATTTTTGTTTCCAACGGCATATTTAAGGACTTGCTTGACCTGGATTACCTGAACTTTATGAGTGACCGAAACAGTGTGGCCAATTTGATAAGATCGAACAACCATTCCATCCGGAATATAATTGACCTTATGCCCTCAGAAGCTATTCCCAATTACTTTTTTCATAATAACGGGGACCTGACTTTTACCAACAGGGCTTCCCAGTGGAATGTTGGTTCACCAACTTTTTCCAACGGATCGGCTTATGGAGACCTGGACAATGACGGGGACCTGGACCTGGTAGTGAACAATATCAATATGATTTCCGGGATCTATGAAAACAAAGCCCGGCAAGTGCTTTCAGGTAATAGCTTCCTGGCCATTCAACTCACAGGAAATGGTGCCAACCCCAGGGCCATTGGTACTAAAATACACCTCTATATCAATGGCGAAACGCTGCATCAGGAACAAAACCCCTACCGGGGATTTGAGTCTTCAGTTGATTACAAACTTGTTTTCGGACTGGGAGCAAATCATAAAATTGACAGTATTACGGTAATATGGCCGGGTGGTAAAACTACCCGTTTAGTTGATGTAAATGCCAATCAGGTTTTGGAACTAAATGAAAGCACGGCCCTACCCGGTGGTTCAGAACCGTTGGAGATAGATGAACAGGTTTTTTCCCGGTATTCAGAACCCTCTCTTGACTTCCGGCATCTAGAAAACAACTATGTGGATTTTCAACAGGAGCGCTTGTTGTTCCATATGAATTCCACAGAAGGTCCCTGTCTGTGTAAAGGAGATATCAACAATGACGGACGGGATGATTTGTATATTGGGGGAGCCAGTGGTCAACCGGGCAAACTGTTTATACAAACCGACAGCATGACCTTTACCACAATTACCCATCCATTCCGGCTTGATGCGGAAAGTGAGGATCTGGACTGTAGTTTTTTCGATGCCAATAACGACGGGCTCCAGGACCTGTATGTAACTTCCGGGGGCAGCGAGTTCAGTTCCTTTTCTCCCTGGTTAAATGATCGCTTGTATTTCGGCGATGCAAATGGCGGATTTGTCAAATCGGAACAGCGTTTGCCATATAAGGGATATGAATCTACCAGTACGGTAGTACCCGTGGATTTTGACCAGGATGGCGACCAGGACCTGTTTATAGGCAGTCGATTATTGCCGTTTTATTACGGTGTCCCTGCTGATTCTTATTTGCTGGAGAATAATGGAAGTGGCCAGTTCACCATATTCAGCGATGGATCTGCAGAGATACTAAAGCAGTTAGGCATGGTCACTGACGCTACCCTGGCCGACGTGGATGGGGATGGCGGGGAAGAACTTGTAGTGGTAGGGAGATGGATGCCGGTAACAATGCTAAAATTCTCCAGTGACGGAATTATTGATATTACCGGGGACTGGGACTTGCAACAGTCCAATGGCTGGTACAATACAGTGGAAGCCAAAGACTTAAACCGGGATGGTAGGGCTGACCTGATTGTGGGGAATCATGGTTTAAACTCAAGGTTCAAAGCCTCCAAGGAGGAGCCGGTGGAAATGCTGGTAAACGATTTTGATAACAGCGGATCCTATGAACAGATTATCTCCATGTATTCAGGTGGAAAACAGTATCCATTTATTCAGTTAAAGGAAATGGCCACACAACTTCCTCAAATGTCACAGCAATACCAAAGTTACAGCGACTATAAAGAAGAAGAAACAGGAGCTATATTTCCGCAGGAGATACGAGATAAGGGCTTTGTGTTGCAGGCTTACAATCTCGCCTCCGGGATTTATATTAACCAGGGCGATAAGTTCAAATTTCAACCACTTCCGGCCTGGGGGCAATTCTCTCCTGTTTACGCCCTAAAAGCAGGTGATTTTGACCGTGACGGGCTTACCGATATACTGGTGGGAGGTAACTTTATTCAGTCAAAGCCGGAGGTTGGCAGCTATAGCGCGGGATTTGGTGCCCTGTTCAAAGGCTTGGACAATGGCGCTTTTGAATTTGTCCCTAACTCCAAAGCGGGATTCCAAATTTATGGTGCCATCAGGAATGTGGTGGAAATCAAGGTGGGAAATAAGAACGTTCTGGTCTTTACCAGGAATAATGATACAATCTATTCAATGGCATATGTTAACCATCAATAAATGTGTTTTTTACCTAGTTGGATTGTTAGGCTTTGTATCTGCCGGATGCAGTCCTGAAAAAAAACTGGAGAAGGAGATTGAAACGGAGCTGGCAACTGGCGTCAGAAATGATTCCCTTTTCCTTGGATTAGAATTTGGAATTACCATGCAGCAGTTTTTTGACCACTGCCGTGAACTGAACCACCAGGGTTTGGTGAGAGAAGGGTCAAAAAACATGTCCGTTGAATATATTTTTAATGATAGCCTGGACCAACCTGTCGCTTTCAATTTTTATGCCGATAGAAACGCAAATGGACCAATTCATAAGTTTTATACCTCGTTTCATTATTACGCTTTCGCGATGAACAGGCATTTGTACGCCGACAGGCTGATACAAATGATGCCGGTGATTTTGATGGATTGGTATGGAGGCAACCAACCTTTTATCGTGAGTAGGGAGGATAAAAAATATCTTTATAAAATCGATGGAAACCGGTTAATTGAATTGTATGTGTACGATCTAAGTACCGTGGTAGCCACCTACTACGACATGTCAGTGGTGCGATTTGATGAGTTGATGCCATGAATAAGCTGCGTTTAACTTATCTGATGGTTATGCTGCTACTGGTTAACGCCTGTGGCACAGATGAAGATAAACTATTCCGGTTCATCGAACCAACTCAATCAAACCTGGACTTTTCCAACAACCTGCAGTTTGATCCTGAGTTCAATATTTTCAGGTATCGAAACTATTACAATGGTGGTGGCGTCGGATTCATTGATTTCAATGGTGACGGGCTACTGGATATCTACCTGGTGGCCAATATGGATTCCAACAGGCTATATCAGAATCAGGGGGATTTTCAGTTTAAGGAAGTGACGAAAACCGCCGGAGTTGCAGGAAGTCATTCCTGGAGCACTGGGGTGACCATTGCAGATATTAACGCGGATGGCTGGCCAGACATTTATTTATGTAATTCGGGCGACATCAAGGGAGATGACCGCAAAAACGAGTTGTTTGTCAACAATGGTGACGGCACATTCACAGAAGCCGCCGGTGAATATGGATTAGATGACCAGGGGTTCTCAATTCACGCCTCCTTTTTCGATTACGACAAAGATGGAGACCTCGATATGTACCTGTTAAACAATTCCTACCGAGCTATAGGAAGTTTTGATCTCACAGAAAACCTACGACACGTTCGCGACTCTATCGGAGGTGACAAACTCTTTCGCAACGATCATGGAAAATTTAAAGATGTCAGTGCCGATGCGGGGATTCACGGCAGTGTAATTGGCTTTGGACTGGGTGTAACCGTGGCTGACGTCAACCTGGATGGCTGGCTGGATATTTACATATCGAACGACTTTTTTGAAAGGGATTACCTCTATATCAACGATGGTGCGGGCAGATTTTCTGAACAGCTGGAAGAACAGATGAAATCCATCAGTGCCGCCTCTATGGGTGCCGATATTGCTGACCTTAACAACGACAGTTATCCGGAAATCTTTGTAACTGATATGCTACCAGCAGAAAACGAACGGGTAAAAACCGTCACCACCTTCGACTCCTGGGA
>JAUIKU010000339.1 GCA_030430675.1 Bacteroidia bacterium
GTGGAGGAGTTCGATGCGATCAACCCGCGCCTCGCCGCCGCGCACGACATTCTTCTCTATCCGTTCTTTCTCGACGGTGTCGCACTGAACCCCGCGTTGAATCAGGCGGACATGATTCATCCCAATGAACAGGGACACCGTCTGGTGGCGGAAAATGTCTGGACGGTATTGCAATTAGAAATTAAGAATTAGGGATTACAATAAATATACCTTAGTCCCTAATCCCCGGCCCCTAAGTATTCCCACATCCCTTCGGGAACAATTTCCAAAACGTGCTGATCCGGGTCATAAAAGTAGAATGAGTGAAACCCGCCGCCCCAGGAATGTTCATGTATAATTTCTATTTCAGTTGAGGAGACTTTTTGTTTCCAGCTGTCATATTGGGAAGCAGAAACTTCAAAGGCCAGATGCGCGGGCCCGGTAGCCCAGTGGGGTGGCAGTTCAGTTTCCTGACGGGTGGCTTCTGCAATGAAGCACAACAGTACTGAAGTGCCGGCATTAAAGAAAACATGCCGTTTCTCTTTCCTTCCAATAACAGGTAAACCAAGTAAATTGTGGTAAAAGTTCTGGGTTTGATCCAGGTCTTTCACGTAAATACAGGTTTCCTTAATCTGTTTTATTTCCATCCCTGTGGCTAATCGGAGTAATTGATCTCCGTGTTGTCTCCTATGTTCAGACTTTGGCTGGGACCCTTCAGGATGGTATCGCTGCCAATAACCGAGCCGTTGAGTACTGCCACATCCAGTCTGGTGTAAGAGCCGATGATACTGTTTTCAATAATGGAATTATGAATCACCGTATCTTCACCTATGGCCACATTTGGTCCAATTATAGCGTGCTGGATCTGGCAGTTGGCAGCAATACTTACCGGGGGAATGATTACCGAGTCGGGATAGTGGTAGTCCTCGACATTCATAAATTTATCACTGCTCAATAATATGGCATTGGCTTCCAGCAAGGACTCTTTCTTTCCACAGTCATACCAATTGTTTACAGGAAAAATACCCATGGAATCTCCGTGTTTGAGCATTTCCATCAAGGCATCCGTAAGTTGGTATTCCCCTAAAGTTTTGATACCCTCATTGATCACTTTTTCAATGGACTCCACAAAAAGCTTGGGATTGTTCAGTTTATAAATACCGACCAATGCCAGGTTTGACTTGGGTATTTTCGGTTTTTCCACCAAACGCTTTACATTATCGCGACTATCGATTTCCACCACACCAAAATTACCAGGGATATCGACTTTCTTGGTGCCAAGTACCGAGTGAGGTACTTTAAGGAATTCTTCGATGTCCAGGGTCAGAATAGTATCTCCCAGCATGATCAGAATTTCCTGCTGGTCCCTGATTGCCTCACGGGCACACCAAATAGCATGGGCAATCCCTTCTCTGGGTTCCTGCACTACAAATTCCACCTTTAGCCCGTTGTTGTGGTAGCGGTCCTCGATAAACGCTACTATTTTGTCACCCAGATACCCTATGATGAAGCAAAAATCCCTGATTCCTCCGTCCACCAGAGTATCCACAATATGCGCCAGTATAGGTTTACCGGCAACCGGTACCAGCGCTTTGGGCTGAGTATGCGTATGAGGCCTCAGTTTAGAACCGATACCGGCAACAGGGATAATCGCTTTCATTAATATTGTTTGTGATATCGACCCAATTTAACGGCATCATTTCAAAATACCGATCATTTGCCAGGAAAAAATAGCAGGTGTTAGATGGTGTATCTCCTGATCGGGGTATGAGAAAAGTATAATTAACTATTTGGTAACAAAGTATATAAATACATGGTCCCGGTCAATGATTGTCCTTTAAACAGGGTGCATGCCCAGGGTTGAATTAACCGGACTTATGCCAGCTTATTGGGCTAATAATGGCCTCAATACACAAAGGTCCGTTGGTAAACAGCAAATAATTGATTCCTAACTAAAATAAATTTCACAAATTAGTTGATGAATTTAATAGTTTGTATTATCCTTCCGCATTAGTTCCCGCTACACCAACTTATAGGCATATTTTTTAAGAAAAAAAAAGTTTTTGCTTATCCACAAATTTTTCATTTAATTGATTAGGTGTATCTAATTGTAAGTCAAGCATTTAGGTAGAATGTGTGGATACGTGTGGATAAATTCCGAATTTTGTGGAAAAGTTTGCTTGCATTTTAAGAATCTTTTTTAAGTATAATTAAAGCCTCATTTAACCTGAACTTGATCCAAAATCTGACAGGGAACTCCCACGTTTTTCAATGAGTATTAATCCGGTGATCTATTGTATTTTAGGGGTATGCAGTGGTGTAATTAATACCCAATAGGGTACTCATATTCAGTAGTTTCCAGGTAGTGCTACTGCTCACCTCAATGCTATCTTTATCGCCGGGAAATATTTTCTTAACACGGTATGGATGTTACAGGCATCAATATCGGAATAGTACAATAAAATAAATTAGTGCCTGTTTCGGTGTTCGAACAAATACCTCCTGAAAGTAAAGAAACGTCCGGTCTATTGGCTTTTGTGAAGACCTATGGATTGAAGGATATCGTCCAGGTATTCCCGGTTATTAGCGAGACGGGGAACTTTGTTTTGTCCACCTAGTTTACCGCGTTGCTTCATCCACTGGTAGAAACTGCCGGACGGTACCTGATGTATTATTGGTGCCTGCAATGCAAGATCGCGATAGCGCTTGGCCTCATAGTCGGAATTGTTTTCTTTAAGGGTTTGATCCAGAAGCTGGCAAAACCTCTCGAAGTTATCCGGTGGCTGGGCAAATTCTATTATCCACTCATGGCCACCTTTGTTATGGTCGGTCAGATAAACCGGCCCGGCGGTAAAGTTGGCAATTTCGGCCCCGGTTTGAGTACATGCTTTGGTGATGGCGGTCTCAGCATTTTCAATGACCAGTTCTTCACCGAAGGCATTTATAAAATGCTTGGTTCTACCGGTTATTTTAATGCGGTAGGGATTGATGGAGGTAAATCTTATGGTATCTCCGATTTTATACCGCCAGAGTCCGGCATTGGTCGAGATTACTACTGCATAGCTTTGATTCAGCTCAACCTGATCCAATGTTATTGCCGGAGGGTTTTCATGGTCGATGTATTCAAATGGAATGAATTCATAAAATATACCATAGTCCAGCATCAGCAGCATCTCATCGGAGTCAAAGCTGTCCTGAATCCCAAAAAAACCCTCTGATGCGTTATAGGTCTCCAGGTAATGCATGGAAGGGTTCCCGATAAGGTTTTGGAATAAGGAGCGATAGGGAGCAAAAGCCACTGCTCCGTGAATAAATACCTCCAGGTTGGGCCAAACTTCACATAT
>JAUIKU010000098.1 GCA_030430675.1 Bacteroidia bacterium
ATTCATTGGCAAACCAGTCCACACCGGGTCTGGTACCGGTAGGGTTTTCGGGACTATATCTTTCAAGTGCCCGTTCCGTTAAAGTCTGGTCGGAAGCAATGGCTTTGAAATTGAATATATCATTGCCAACAACTCCCTGCCAGAACATATCCAGATAAAATCCCTTGAATTCGAAATGGTTGTTAAATCCCCAGATGAAGTCCGGATTGGCATTCCCAATGACACCGCGATCATCACTGTTGATAATACCATCACCGTTTATGTCCTCATAAAGAGCACTACCGGCCTTGGTGGTATTGGGTTGAGGGGAATACACTTCACCTGGCTGCAATACCCCCCGGTAAGTATATCCGAAGAAGTCACCCATTTTACCACCGGTTATCAACTGCCGATAAGGCTGCTCGCCAATTTCACCATAAGGTTGTCTGGCTACTGCAAGTATGATCGGATTGTCGCCATCAAGTTGGGTTATCTCGTTGTCATTGGTAGAAAAGTTGGCATTGGCATCCCAGGTAAAGCTATTTCCATCAATGACCCTGGCACCCAGTGTCAGTTCCAGTCCCTTGTTGGTTATGGAACCTACATTGGACCGGATAACGGTAAACCCGGTAGAAGGGCCGGAAATGGGCTTGTCAATGATCAGGTCATCGGTATCGGAGTTATAGACTTCCAGTGATCCGTATAATCTGTTATTCCAGAACCCGAAGTCAACACCTACGTTGAACATCTTGGTGGTTTCCCACTGGAGGTTGGGGTTTGGAGCATATACTCCGTCAGACCCGAGGCCTGCCAGTGACACCACTCCGTTGTAGCTATATAGTTTATCGGAACTGGTGGCTCCCACCCTGGCCAGGGAAGTATAGGGAGAGAAATTGTTGTTACCGGTAATTCCATAGGAAACTCTGAGTTTTAAATCACTCATCAGGGAAGAACCGCTCATAAAATCTTCCTCAATAATCCTCCAGGCCGCCGAAACTGATGGGAAGGTTCCCCATTTGTTGTTCTCACCAAATTGAGAGGCACCATCGGTCCGTATGGTGGCGGTCAACAAAATCTTATCCCGGTAGGTGTAGTTGGCCCGACCAAAGAAGGAGATTATCCTTTTATCTTCCCGGTAACTGCTTATGGTCTGGTTCTCAGCAGAGGCCAGGTTGTAATAAAGGGTTTTATCTGAGGGGAAGCCCGACCCGAACAATCCAAAGGTGAAAAGGTCGTCGTACTGTGTGGATCCTCCTGCCAACAAACTCAGAGCGTGAATCTGCGAGTCGAGATTGAATTTGTAATTAAGGGTCCCCTCTATTAGATAAGAACTTGTTTTGACCTCATCAATACTTCCCAGTGGCAGGTTACCCAGTGATGAGAACTCCTGCGGCTGATACTGAGACTGGGTGGCAGAACTGTGATCGAACCCGGTGTTGATCCTGGCAGTTAAATTGCTCAGTATATCGTAGTCAAGGTAAACGTTGGCATAGGTCCTCCACTCGATGTAGTCATTTTCTCTTTCTGTAAACAATCCGATTGGATTGAGGAATGGGCGGGTATCCCTGGAGAAAACCGTTTGGGCCAGGGTACCGTCTTCATTGTAGTCTGCCCTTCCGGGTGAGGCTCTCAAGGTGGCGTACAATGGTGATAATGTCCGGGAGCCAGGCCTTCGATCCATGGCGTCTCCGTCAATTCTGGCAGTGTAAATATTCATGCCCACTTTTACCTTCTCTCCAAAACTCCGGTCAGCATTAAGCCGGAACGAATATCTTTCGAAATTACTTTTTAGGAATATCCCTTCCTGATTGAAATAGCTACCGGACAGTGAGAATGTGGAGCGATCATCTCCTCCAGATGCGCGCAGCGTGTAGCTTTGGATCGCCGCATCCCGGGTGACCGCATCCAGCCAGTCGGTATTGTTATTCAGGGCCAGATCCTCCGCGCTAAACCATGGTTCTCCATCGTTAGGGCCCTGCGCATACTGTTCATTTACTATTCTGGAATGATCGTCCCAGTCCAGGTAAGGCACGTCACCGTTTATCGATTGAACGCCACCATATACATCCAGGCTGATATCTGTTCTGCCACTTTTACCCTTTTTGGTGGTAATCAATACCACTCCCGACGAACCCCGGGATCCGTAAATGGCCGCTGAAGCGGCGTCCTTAAGGATATCAATGGATTCAATGTCTTCCGGTGAAATCGATACTCCCGCGGGAATGGGGAATCCATCCACCACATACAGAGGTTCGTTACTATTGGATATTGAAGTGTTTCCCCTGATCACGATATTCAGGTCCTGACCTGGAAGGCCGTCGTTGGCAGAGACCTCTACTCCGGCGGCACGGCCCTGTATCATCGAGGAAACCGAGTTGGTGGCCGCACCAACGGTCAGGTCCTCATTGTCCAATGATACTATGGCCCCGGTAAGGTCTCTTTTTTTCACCGACCCATAACCTACCACTACTACTTCTTCCAGTAGGGTTAAGTCCTGTGACATGGTGAAATTAATCACATTCCTGTCTCCCACTTCTACTTCGGCAGTCAGATAGCCGACATAGGTAAAGGTAAGAACCGCTCCATCCGGGACCTCCAACGAGTAATTTCCTTCTATGTCTGTGGTGGTACCCTGGGTAGTCCCTTTAATAAGAACATTAACCCCGGGAAGCGGGGAATTATCTTCAGCTGAAATGACTTTACCTGTAACTATCCGGTTGATCACCGCGGTGGTGAAAGTTTCCGTCACAGTAGCCTGTAGCAATTTTCTTCTGCTTACATAGATATTCTCATCAATTCTTTTAAAGTTTAGTTTCGCCTGTTGTGCAATTAATCTGAGCACATCTCCCAGCGACTGGTTAGCAGCTCCGGTATTTACCATCATGTTCACGTCGATCACTCCCAGATTGTAACTGAAATTAAAATCTGTCTGATTTTCGAGGTTGGTAAATACATTCTTAATGGAATTACTAGCTGGATTTAAGCTCACGTAAACGTTTTCAATGCTGGTGTTTTGACTGTTGGCATTATTTGCAATCAATAATCCCGCACAAACGCACTGAATAACAATCCCATAAAATATTGATCTAGACATGACCAAGAGTTGTCTAAGTATTTTTGGATACATAACTTAGTGTTTGATTTGTTGAACATTGTTTTAACAAATTTTCCAAATGAGCCTGTGTACTGCCAAGTCGATAGGATCATTTGAGAAGTTTTGAATAGCCGGCTTCTTAAGCTGGCTATTCCTTTGGTATCACCTGGTATAATCTTAATTCATAGGCCACTGATTATTTTATTATTAATTTTTCCTCTGTGAGTTCATATTCGAATTCGGAAGCACCATGCATTCCAATAAGTATCTCTTCCAGCGATTGATTGGTGAACTCCCCAACTATTCCTTTCTTTATGGGCATTTTCCGGTCAACTACGATATCTATTCCATACCAGCGTTCCAACTCTGCCACAAACTCTTCCATGGTGGCGTTGTTAAAGTAAAGCGTGCCTTCTTTCCATCCCAGCACCCGGTCCGGGTTAAATCCTGAAACTACCAATTCCCCGGTCTGCGCCGAATAAGTTGCCTGTTCCGAGGGTCGCAGCGCTATAGGCTGTACTTTTAGAGGTTGGTCCGACCTTTTAACCGACACCTCTCCGGTAACCACAGAAACCTCCACCAGGTCTTCGTCCGGATATGCACTGATGTTGAAAGAAGTGCCCACAACCCGGGTTTCGATTCCTTTGGTAACTACAATAAAAGGTTTATCGGGATTGGGGGTTACTTCGAAAAACGCCTCTCCATCCAAATTGACCACCCTTCTGTCTTCGTCAAACGGTTTGGGATAACTAATCTTACTTTCGGCATTCAATTTGACCATTGAACCATCTGGTAAATAGACGGTTAACTTTTGTCCCCTGGGAATCTCTTTGCTGGTAACTTGCTGTGATACCTGACCTGGTTGTTGGGCAGTTTGATCGTGATAAAGATAAAGTATGGTGCCCAATAATATAGGTATGGCTATTGCCGCTGCCTTCATTAAGTGCGAACTCCATAATCGGGAAGTGCGTCTGGTGTTTAAATAAGTGGAAGGTAAATCATCAATAGTCTCCCGCTTGATATTCTTCCACAAGTCCACAATTTCCTCCGAATTGAAACTTTTATCTTCGAATGAGATGGACTCAATTATATTTATTGCTTCCCTGATGGTATCGTGATGCTGCGGATGCTCTTTCCACCATGCCTCCCAAAACACAATATCATTGGAATTGCTCCTATTCACCCAGTTGTAAAATGATTCACTGGTTAATAGGTCCTCGATTTGAACGTTATTGGATTTCATATATATCTGGTATGAAGCTTATAACTGCTTCCTACTACTAAAGGAGCACAGCAACAAGATTCTACTCACAAAAGGGTAAAAAAAATTCTATTTATTTAACTGCCTGGTAAAGAATGACCAGAAGCAGGGGAATTTTATGCAACATCTGTTCACGTAGTACATTTAATACTCGGTGCACGATGTTATAGGCAGACTGGGAGTTAATACTCATTATTTTAGATATCGCGGAGTAGGTCATTCCACAATAGAATCTCAGGAAAACGATCTCTTTCTGACGGGTTGACAAGGTATTTAAGTTGGCATGAAGCCGATCTTTTAACTCACGGTGACTTTCGGAATTAATGATTTTCAGCTCAGGGGATAGTTCAAAACCAGGGGTGTCAATATTCATCTGAATCTGTTTCCTGGCCGAGTTTAATTTTTTGATCAGGTTTCTTCTAAGCGCTTTGATCAGGTAATATTGAATGGAGTCGGTGGAGCGAAGATTTTTGCGGTTTTTCCACAGGTCCACAAAAAGATCCTGGATTGCATCCTTTACCATTTCATCATCGCCGCATAGCCGTCTGCCATAGTTTGCCAGCAAGGAGATATACCGGTTGTAAACTATTTCAAAGACCTGGGCATTACCCTTTCTGAACAATCTCCACAGGGTAGCATCGTCCATCGTTTGCATTGGGTCATTATCATATTTTTGGTTAGCCATAGACAATGTACAATGAATAACGCCCTACGTACTTATTGCGGGTTCAACCACAATATAAAAATAATACTTAACAATAATTTAACTATCCCAATAAAGCATCCAGGCAACCACGAACATAGCCCACAGATTCGGCCAATCCGGGTAGCGGGTCGTCTCCATCCTTCTCATATTCGAAACTGACCACTCCCTGATACTTTTTGTCTTCCAACATTTTTAAGAACCTGGGTATATCAATAACACCACGACCAGCTTCTACCGGTGTGCCATCAGCATCGGCTTTATTCACATCTTTCAAATGGATATCAAATAATCTGTCGAAGTACTTTTCGCCTGCTTCCGTAGGGTCCACCCCAATTCTTTGGGTATGACCAATATCCATGCATAAACCAAACCTGGGATCGAGATCCTTTATCTTGACATAGATGCTTTCAGGGCTTGGATAAAGATCGTCTCCAGGACCATGATTATGAATGGCCACTTTTATATCGTACGTCTTTATCTTTTCGTTGGTATAAGTCAGCAAATCGTGCCCCGGTACTCCCACAATGGTGGTCATTCCCGCGTTTTTGGCATATTCAAAAGCCTGATCCACTTCCGCAGTTGATTTCATGTAGATCACCCCGGCACCATACAAGTCAAGCCCGGCATCCGCCACCCGCTTGGCGCTGCTTTTTAACTCTGCGGGCGTGGCACTTAAGGGCAGGTGCATGCTTTTGAAGCACATATAGTCGAGACCCACCCGCTTTGCCATGGCAATGGCCTTCTCCTGGGTAAATTTTCTAAGGGTATAGGACGCCAGTCCCAGTTTTAATTGTGATGCCTTAGGCCTGGTATCCCGGGCCGAGCTTCGCAGGTTAAGCATCGATGCGGTAGCGGTTGCCGCAGAAATTTTTAGAAATTTTCTTCGAGATTTCATGTGTATTTTTTGGTTTGGATTGCGCCGGTGGCACCTACTAATATAGCTAAATCCTTATTCAATGCGTCTCCAGCAATAGTTTTAGTTGTTTCTTCCGCTTTCTTACTCTGATTATGGTCAGGATCCAGATCAAATTATACACCCAGCCTGCCAGGGCAGCTCCAATGGGAAACTTCAGACCAATACTCAATAGAGAAAGCAGCACTGATAGTAAGCCAATCAATACCAGGCTTAACTTTTCGTTGGCAGAGAACCGGGTTTCGTACAACTCAATCTCATTCAACTGCAGCATCCCGCGCTTTTTAAGCACATGCCGGTACATCAGGTAAAGACACAACCATATACAGACGAAACCCAGACCGTAAATGATCATCAGGTGTGGTAGTTTGTCCATGGGGATTATCTCCGCCAACTTGGGCATCTCCTCGAATAAATTTCCGGTGATGGCAGCATACATATACTTGAGCAGCCAGGTCATTAGAAATTTTAGGGGATAAACATAAAAAAGTACGAAAAACAGCAGGGCCAAATTCAGCATTGCCACAGTGTCATCCAGCAACCCGTATCTGAGAAAGAACAGGCACTGTGACCGCCAGATCCAGTAAATGAACAGGATACAAACCCCAAAGGGTAGCAAGTCCTGCACAAATAGCCACAATTCGTTAAAATTTCGGGGTACACTGCTCGACAGCAGCAGAATAGCAATTGCCAGTGCAAAAACTCCGTCACTTAACGCCTCCAGACGGCTGCTTCCGGAGCCTCTTATATGAAAGTGCTCCAGTGCTGTAGACCGCTTCAGGCTTTTTTCGATGATCGCCGTTGGAATTAAGTGATTAAATTGCCCTCATCGTCCCACTGGGCAATATCATTGCGTTTTTCCTGATCCACACAGCGTGCGATCCACTCAGGATCATAAGATACATCATGCTCATCCAGTACTTCCTGGGGCACACCATCCCACACATTGGGCTTGTTGCCCATAAAGCCCAGGTCCTTGATGCCCATTTCAGTAGTATAATACCCGGTCAGGGTAAGATTTCTCATCAGTGAAAAGAACTTCTCTCCATGCTTGAGATGAACAGGTGTCTTACCGGGGTAGGCAATATCATCAATCACCGCCAATTGCTGCGCTTCGGAACATTTATTGAAGTCCAGGTTGAACCTTTCGTTGGTCTGGTTATTGAGCCACATAATGCCACCCCTCAGGGGCAACTGATGTGATGGTATGTCCTTCGAAATAAATTCGATGAATTCCGGAACTCCTGCATCAGTGGCGGATCCGAAATCTGCTTCCGCCGGCAAAATGATATCACACAGGATAGCCACGGTGGCCAGTTCCTCTTCACCGAGGAATTGCTCACTCATCAATTTGTCGTCCCTTTTCTTTTCCTCAGGGGTGCGGCCATAACCCGAGTCAGCGGTCTCAGATGGCTGTTCCTGCTGGGGTTGCTCAGCCGGTGAACAACCATTTAATACCAGGCCACCGGCTACTGAACCGACTAATAGGGATTTAAGTGATTCTCTTCTATCCATAACTCAGATATTTTGCTTGTTGATTTGATCGATAATATACTCGGAAGTCCTCCAGGCCAGTGCCAGTATGGTCCAGGTGGGGTTTTTGTCCGCCTGTGACACAAAAGGACCGCCGTCCACCACAAACAGGTTGTCCACCTCGTGGGCCTGTGAAAATTTGTTCAGCACCGATTTTGAGGGATCGTCGCCCATGCGGGTAGTACCTACTTCGTGAATAATGCGGCCAGGTGCCAGCAGACCGTAATCATTTTCCTTTCCGGGCTTGTCTCCCATAGGTTCAGCACCCATGGCCTCGAATATTTGTTCGAAGGTCTCATGCATGTGCTTGGCCTGCTGCCGCTCGTAATCGGTCCACTTGTAGTGAAACCTCAGCACCGGTATGCCGTATTCATCCACTACCTCGGGATCTATTTCGCAATAGTTATCGTATTGCGGCACACTTTCTCCCCGGCCGCTGATGCCCATCATGGCACCATAGTATTTTTTGACATCCTGTCTTAACTTGCTTCCGTAGCCGCCGACGGTGCCTCCAAACTTCTCATTCAGATCTGAAACATTAAACCCAAATCCATAGGAAGGCATTCCCAGGCCACCCCATACTTCCAGGTGATAACCGCGAGGAAAATCCAATTTCTTATTGTCCAGCCACCAGGGTGTATAGACATGCATTCCTCCTACCCCATCCTCGTTGTAGGTTTTTCGATTGAATAATGCAGGCACAATAGCGGCCCGGCTGGCGCCGGTTGAATCGTGTACATATCTTCCCACTAATCCGCTACCATTGGCCAATCCATTGGAGAACTGGGAGCTTTTTGAGTTTAAAAGTATACGGGCGGAACTACAGGCGGAAGCGGCCAGTACCACTACTTTCCCCCGGATGGAATATTCCTTGCGGTCCTCCCGGTTGATGTAGCTGACTCCGGTGGCCTTACCTTCGTCATTGGTAAGCACCTCACGAACCATGGCATTGGTAAACACCTTCAAACTATGGCCGGAACGCTGAGTAGGGAATATCAGACAGGTACCTGCCGAGAAATCAGCATAGGCCATACAGGCCCTGCTACACTGTCTGCAGTAAAAGCATACGCCCCGTTCATCGTTGATACGCTTGGTCAGAATAGAAAGCCGGCTGGGGATAGCGGGGATATTGGCCTTAGTGGCCCCCTTGATATAGTACAATTCGTGAAGCCTTGGTTTAGGAGGCGGCAGGAAAAAACCATTGGGCTCATTGTCGAAATTTTCTTTAGTACCAAATACACCGATCAACTTATCCACCTTGTCGTAGTAAGGTGCCACGTCCTCATACCCTATGGGCCAGTTATCTCCCAGCCCGTCTATGCTTTTTCGCTTAAAGTCTTTGGGACCGAACCTCAGTGAAATCCTACCCCAGTGGTTGGTCCGTCCTCCCACCATTCTGCTTCTGAACCAGTCGAATTCAGTGCCATCTTTACGGGTATAGGGCTCTCCCTCGATCTCCCAGCCACCGTAGGCGCTGTCAAAGTCTCCGAAGGGCCGTACGCTGCTGGCGCCCCTCCTGGGTGATTCCCAGGGCCATCTCAGCTGGGTTCGGTCTTCGTCGTTTTTAGGATCGAAAGTGGGGCCTGCTTCCACTACCGCCACATTGAGGCCGCTCTCCGCCAGAATCTTGGCGGCCATCCCCCCTCCGGCTCCAGAGCCAACAACGATTACATCAAAGGTTTCCGGTGTCTCAATTATTTGCATACTAATGTTTATGAAGTGAACGGTTAATATAAGAAGATTTCTAAAGTTATTAGTTTTGGTTTTTTAGTTTTTAGTGCAATAGCGGTTGTTTATCTTAGTAGTAATCCATGGCACACGATAATGCGATCTGTTAACCTGACCGGTTTATTTTTTTGTCTGGTCCTGACTGTTACCGGGCAGGATGCCGGTGACATTATTCGTCAGGCCATAGAAAAAACCGGTGGTGTGGACCGCTGGCAAGCTTTACAGGGATTTAAAATCACCGCCACATTCGATCAGGGCGGCGTGGAATTCCCCCTGGAAATTGTGCAGCTAAAGGATGGGCGGCAATATACCCGGCTGGACTTCCAGGGAACCGAGATCATGCAGGGAGTATTCGATGGCAAGGTACTTTGGAGCACCGACTTTCAGAGCCAGCAACCCCGCAAAGCCGACCCCGAAACCACCGCCAATGTAGCTCTTGATAGCAATGACTTCCCGGATGAACTGATCGACTACCGGAAAAAGAATTACGCGGTAGAATTGCTGGAAACCGTGCCTATGAACGGCAGCCAGGCCTATAAGATCAGGATAACCAAGGAACCTATAAAAGTTAACGACCAAACCACCCCGGACCAGGTGTACTACTACATCGATACCAAAACCCTGCTGCCGCTGGCCAAGGAATTCGAGATGAAACACGGCCCCATCCAGGGATCCATCATGGTGATCCAGCTGGGTGACTACCGGGAGGTGGGCGGCTATTGGTTTCCCTTCGCCATGTCACAGGGGGTAAAGGACGCCCCGCCCCAGCCGCTGACAGTGGAAAAAGTGGAGCTCAACCCTAGGGTTTCCGCCACTGAGTTTAGCTTCGGGGATAAATAATGGTGGCACATATCCCGCGCCCAGGTTAAAATGCATGGGGGATTTGTACCAGGGATTTAACCAACCATTGATTTACAATCGCCGTTTAAGCTTGCCTAACACACTCATCAGCAAAGCCGAGTCATCGGCGTTCAAGGTTAGTATCCGGTCCATTATTCTTTGTGTCAACAAAGGCTTTCGGCTAATTCCCAGTGTGGTCAGCAGCTGCTTAATTTCCCCCTTAAGTTGTACCTGTAGCTCAGGATCTTCCACGGATTCTTCAGTTAAGGACTCAGCCTGGCTGATCTCCCAGGCATAGATCAATACACTTTGTGCCAGGTTTAAGGAAGGGTAGTCGGTGTCTAATGGGATGGTGCTGACCAGATCACACTGGTCGAGTTCCGCGGTAGACAAGCCGTTCTCTTCTGACCCAAATACCAGGCCCACCTGCTTTGCCACCCCTCTTTTACTTGAGATGATCTGATTGATTTCAGCAGGGCTGTGATTATCGTACCGCTTGATCCTGCGCCGGGAAGTGGTGCCTACGGAAATGTCAATATCGCTAAGGGCTTCTGATAAGGTAGTAAACCTAACCACCCGGTCCAGTACGTCATGAGCGCCATATCCGGTTTTCCTGGCCGTGGTGGAGTGTTGAAGCTCCTTCCCCACGATACGCAATGACTTAAACCCCATGGTTTTCAATGCCCGGGCAGCGAATCCTACATTTTCACCGCGTGCAGGGTTAACCAGGATAAAGTGGATCTGCACCTGGGAAGTGCTTAATCCTCCACCTCCACGATCATTTCAATTTCGCAGGGAATACCAAAAGGTAGTGAGCCCATTCCTACCGCGGCCCGGGCATGCTTGCCATTGGGGCCGAATACTTCCACCATCAGGTCGCTGAAGCCATTCACCACCTTGGGATGCTCAGTAAAGTCAGGGGCGGCATTGACCATGCCCAGTACCTTTACGATGCGTTTCACCTTGTTGAGGTCACCGATTTCGGACTTGAGGGCGGCCAACAGGTGGGTGCCGGTAAGCCTGGCTGCCTGGTAACCCTCTTCTATGGTGAGATCGGCTCCCAGTTTACCGGTAATCCAGGTACCATCTGCTTGCTTGGGTCCTTGTCCGGACACAAATACCAGGTTCCCGGTCCTGACAGCAGGCACAAAATTAGCAATAGGCACCCCCACCTCAGGCAGTTCGATGCCCAATTCGGTAAGTCGCGCCTCCACATCGGGTGTTTGTGCCTGAGCCGGCAATACTTCGGTTTGTGGCTTTTCCGCTGGTTGACAGGTGAACAGTAAAAATGACAGAAAGGTCAGATATAGAAATTTCATGTTTTATGGATTTTAAGGACAGGGTGCAATATAGTAAGGAATAGGGAATAAGGAATAGGGAGTAAGGAATAAGGAATAGGGAGTAAGGAATAGGGACACTTGGGGACAAAGGCACTAGGGTGAGTTTAAATAATAAAGAAAATATACAACTCCTTCGTGCTTTGCGTTTTAGTACTATGAGATATTCGCTTTTGGTGGTCTGGGTTTTGCTGCTGGTATCCGCCGGGGTGTGCCGGGCCCAGGTTTTTCGCCCCTACAAATGCGGGCCGGTTTTGAAAAAAGACGGGATCGAAACTTTTAAACGGCTGAACAACTACCTGGAAATTGCTCCCGGTGATGTCTATGCCGAAGTAGGCGCTTCCAGCGGTTATTACAACGGGGCCATGGCGGTGTTCCTGGACAGCGTGACATTCTACCTGCAAGACATCGATAAAAATTGTCTGAACCAGCAAAACCTGCAGAAAGTGCTGCGGCATTATTCCAAGTTGAGGCAGTCACCCGTAGACGCCACCAACCAATTCCACATCGTCATCGGCACCGCCACCGAAACCAACCTGCCCCGGGAAGCCATCGATATTATCTATTCTAATGCCACCTACCATGCCCTGACACAGCCGCAGGCCATTATTGCCGATCTGCATCAAAGCCTGAAGCCCCGGGGGATCCTGGCCATTCGCGATGAATTTGTGTATGACGGCCAGTTGAAATACTGCGCCGATAAAAATTGTAGGAACCCGCTGGCCAGTTATGGCGATTTTATGGCCACCCTGACCGGAAACGGTTTCCAGCTGATCGACCATACAGATGAATTCGGCTACCCGGTGTATAAGTTCAGGAAAAAATAAACCCTTAGAACCTGGAGGCAGTTATGGCTACATCTGCTTCCTCCCAGGCCTGGTTGAATCGCCGCTGGTATTCCTGTGCCTGCTGATGATTGCCCTGCATCAGGTGACTCTGGTAAAGGCCAAACAACGACCACCCGTTTTCACGATTGATTTCCAGGTCAGCCTCATAAACCTTCTGGGCTTTGGCTGCCTGTCCCGATTGCAACAATACTGCACCCAGGTTGTGTCTGACCGGTATGTGCCAACCGGGGGGTTCACTATAAATCAATTGCTCCTCCAGCGCTACCCCTTTTTGTAGTAGTCCCACCGCCTTGGCAGCCTGCCCCTGGGCAGCTGCCATTTCTCCTGACAGCACATGAACGGCAATAGGAGCTATGGCCGAACTGGGGTTCATATAGTTGGCCAGCAAATGCTCTAATTCCGGATCTTCCGCGATTAGCTGTAGTGCCTCCAGCTCTTCCTGTGCCTGTTCAATTTCGCCTTTGGCCACGAACGCCAGCCCCCGGGCATAATGCCAAATCAAACGGACGTGCTTCAATTTTTCTCCTGGATATGGGGTTGACAAGATCTCATTCCACTGCCCGAATCGCACCTGGGCCAGCAATGGGGTGGAGAGGAAATCCTCCATAAAAGACATTTCCTCCACCTGGTCACGAGGCACCCTGCTGGCAGTCTTGGTAGCGGCATCCAATGCCACCTGGCTGTTGCCCTCCCAGGAAGCGGCCGACCACAGGAAATGGATGTTGTGGGGATAATAGGACAGCGGGTAAAGCCCCTGGGCCAGGCACTGGCTGATGTAGTCCTCATCGGCTGCGATGGCCTGGACATTGCTGACGCGGGCATCCCGGTAACGGCCGATCCTGATGTAAATATGGGCCGGCATGTGCACCAGGTGACCGGCGCCCGGCATCAAACCGCCCAGGCGGTCGGCGCTGGTTTCCGCCAGATCTGGCTGGGGTAGTTCCATCATGTGAATGTAGTAATGGTGCGCCCCCGGGTGGTCGGGGTTGATGCTGATGGCTTTCTCCAGAGCGGCCCGGGCTTCTGCAGTGCCCGGATTGGGCGCCCCCTGATCATCCCAATAATTCCAGGGCATGGTATTCATGATGGCGGAGGCGTAAAGCGTTTGGATATCGGCATCCTCGGAATATTTTTTGGCCAGAGGGGCCATGGCCTCCCTGTAGGCCTGGTTAAGTTCCATGCGGTCGGTCTCAGGGTCCTCGGCTTGCCGTACCTGGATAGCTTCCACCAGCGCCCGTTCCTTACGGTTACCCCGGGCCGCCAGCATCTTGGCTTTTAAGGCCGCCTCATAGGCATGGGAGGTACGCTCACTGTCGGGGAAGGGGTCATTAATATTGGGCCCCAGGGCTAGCGCCTGTCCCCAGTAAGCCATGGCACAATCCGGGTCCAGCCGGGCGGCCTCCCGGAACGAGCGGTGCGACTCCGCGTGGTTGAAGGCATAGAGCAACCGAATACCCTGGTCGAAATACTGCTGGGCCTGGGGATGCTTGGTAGAGATCTTAAAATGGTGGTCCCCCAGGTCATCGAACAAAGGGGCAATAGGATCGGAAGGGTCCTTTTCGCTGAAATCGAAGGCAAACCGCAGCTGGCACTTCACCAGGTTGGCATCCAGCGGGGTAACGGAAGCCGACAGCGTGGAAACGGACTGCTCCGCGACAGGCTGCGGTTCCAGGCAGCCGGTGACATAAACCATTAAAAAAACCAGAAAAGCAGCAGAAGTGCCGCGTTGGAGGGAAGCTTTCATGATGGTGAAGTTTCCGGCAAATTACGCATTTACCGGGGTATGATGAAGGATGAAAGAGGAATAATGAGTGGGGAGTTTGAGTTGGGAGTTTGAGTTGGGAGGAGAGGGTTTGAGTGGGTGAATTTTTTATTGATATTGTGGTAGGATATTATCATTTTAGTGAAGTGTGGGGAGAATATATATAATCGTAAACAGCAAGTTGCACTAATTAAAAGACGAAGATTATTTCTTGGAACTAAGATGTTAAAAGCATCTATCATATATAATTGGAGAAGAACAAGTTAAAGAAACAACTCCTACATTTGGGCTTCAAAAAAATAAGAAAAGCCTTATCACATTGACTATTTCAAGAACTTGAGATCGTTTGCTAGCACTTCTGCGACCATTAGCAACAATACTGATCCATGACAATAGTTCACGGCAAAATAGAATCTCTAAAAAGGATTCGAGAAACCCTAGAGCAACATGGGATTACAAGATTTACTTCTATTGGTCAACTCAACAAATTCATTAAAAACTACGATCGTGAAAAGGGAGAATTATTCTACAGGATTGAACAGGAATTTGAACTTGAGCTGGATGCGCTTCAAGCAGAGGCTTTACAACTCCAAAAAAGATATGATTCTTTAAAAACGAATGCCGAAACAAGACTTGATGAAAGAATAAGCAAGCTTATAAAACGCTGCGAAACTCTGGAATCTAGAACAACCGAAAACGTATTTTTGTGGCTTGGTGAATTGTACCTGCGCTACATTTTACTAGGAGTAAAATTCATCCTGGAGAAAGGCTATAATGGCATAATATGGCTCCAAACATTTAGAGAAAATAAACCATTAAGAGAAGCATGGAACAAGGTCGAATTGCTTAGCTCGAATAGTCAATCCATCATATCGACCCGTTTTGCTACAACCGCCGAAAAACTAGAACACACAAAGTCAGTATTCACTGACATTAATCCATTAATTGCGGGTGCAATAGGAGAGCATTTAGTATCAAAAGAACTGGAAAAGTTATCCGATGCGTTTGTGCTATTCAACGATTTTTCACTTTCCTTAAGTCCACCTATTTACAATAAGAAAAAGAAGGACCGCATATATAGTATTCAAATTGATCATCTTCTGGTAACAAGCGCAGGCATTTTCATTATTGAGACTAAGAACTGGAGCAAGGATTCCATTGAGCGGCTAGACCTGAGATCTCCAATAAAGCAAATACAGAGAACAAGCTTTGCACTATTTGTGTTGCTAAACGGTAACAAGTCGGTTAGTAGCACTATTCTAAATGGACATCATTGGGGTAATCAAAAACTTCCCGTTAGAAATGTTATTGCAATGATAAACCATAAGCCCAAAGCGAGGTTTAGTCATGTTGCCATCAAAAAATTGCAAGATTTAAATAACTACATCACCTATTTTGAGCCGATATTTGACGATACAGAGATTAGAAACATTGCTGAATATTTAGGAAAGTTGAAAATCTAAAAGAGCTCGTATGCCAACAGTTGCTATAACACATTTTGATCTGGTAACAGGATGAAAAAAGCCCTCCTTATCATTGATATGCAAAAAGGCTCTTTCACCCCGAAAACGCCGCGTTTCGACACCCAGGGGGTGGTGGCTAGGATTAACGGGCTGGCTGAGCTGTTCCGTAAGCATAAGCTGCCGGTTATCTTTATCCAGCACCATGGCAATGGCAGCGGGGATTTTGAAAAGGGTACGGGTGACTGGCAACTGCTGGATGACCTGGTTGTGGCGCCCTCGGATCTGCAGGTTGACAAACGGGCCAATGATGTCTTCTACCAGTCTGAGTTACAGTCAATCTTAACCGCACTGGGGACCCGGGAACTTTACATCACCGGCTGTGCTACGGATTTCTGCGTGGAGTCGACCGTTCAGTCGGCCCTGACCAAAGAGTACCACCTGGTGGTAGTAGCCGATGGCCACACCACCGGCGACCGTCCGCACTTGTCGGCGCCAAAGGTGATTGAACACTATAACTGGGTCTGGCAAAATATGCTCCCTACCAATGGTTCCATTACCGTTAGTAGTTTTGAACATATCAGAGAATCCTTTAGCAAATAATTACCCCCATTAAACGTTCATAACAGGTAACCTAACACTATCGCTATGAGATACCTACTGATAATTGCACTGCTGGTGCTTGCTTTTTCCTGTGACAACCGAAGCAACAAACGGCCGGAAACTCCGGATACGGGATTTTCGGAAATGATGGACGTCACGGCCACTAAACAAGCTGCCCAGCCCACCGGGGAGCCCGTGGCCGAACAGGTCACCAAGAAGGTGGTTAAGACCGGGGGCATCGAATTCCAGTCAGACGATATTGAGGCGGATTATCTGACCATACGGGAACTGCTGCCGCAATACCAGGCTTATATTGAAAATGAAAATCAATACAAGTCCGATCAGCGCATCGACTACCGGCTGACCATCAGAGTGCCTTCCCACCGGTATGATACCCTCTATGGTTCACTGGCCTCCTTCGGTGTCAGGGTGGACAACAAATACTCCAACATCGAGGACGTGACCGAGCAATACTATGACCTCAAGACCCGGATAAAAAACAAAAAGGCCCTGGAAGACCGCTATGTGCAGCTTTTGGACCAGGCCACAGAGGTGAAAGACATCCTGGAAATCGAAAAAAACCTGAATGCGGTGCGCACGGAGATCGAACGATTTGAGGGCCAGTTCAACTACCTGAGCAAGCAGGTGAGCCTTAGCACCATCAACCTCACCTTTTATGAGGTCCTGCCCTATGTGTACGATGCCTCACAACGAAAGGGCTTTGGCGCACGTATTTTGAGCGCTCTGAACAATGGCTGGCAAAGCTTCTTATCGTTTACCGTAGCCCTGATCAGCCTATGGCCCTTCCTGTTTTTGATTGTAGCCGGGGTGTATTTAATTAGAAAGGTCAAACAGACCTGGAAAAAGAATAAATAGTCAATGAACCGGCTAACTTTGTACCGGAATAAATAACCTACAATCACAGAATGCATATGAATAAATACGGACTTCATGGCTGCTTGAATGCGCAGCCAGGTAAAGCACATGAACTGGTTCAGATATTAATTAAGGCCTCGAAACTGGTCTCCACTGTGAAGGGCTGTAGACTATATACCATTGGTACTGACAAAACAAAACCCGATACAGTATGGATCACTGAGATTTGGGATACTAAGGAAGACCACGATAAATCATTGCAGATCCCGGATGTAAGGCAACTCATTGGAACCGCAATGCCCTTACTTGACGGACCACCCGCCAAGGGTCAGGAACTATCGGTTCTTGGCGGTTTTGGAATTAGCGAATAAAAGTTTGCTTATCAAACCCTTTTCAAAAAATAACCTATGACAATTCTGGTTGTGGGCGCCAGTGGGGCCACCGGTAAACATTTGACTGAACAATTGCTGAAGCTGGGGCACCAGGTTAAGGCGGTGGTGCGATCCCCTGAAAAAATGCCGAAGGTCTGGCAAAACAATGATAACTTGAAAATTACCGGTGCCAGCCTGCTGGATTTGAGCGACGAAGAAATGCGGGAACTGACCGCCGGCTGCCATGCCATCGCCTCCTGCCTGGGGCATAACCTGACCTGGAAGGGCGTCTACGGGCCGCCCCGAAGACTGGTGACCGATGCCGCCCGCCGGCTTTGTGATGCTGCGGCAGCCAATCAACCGGACAGGCCGGTCAAATATGTGCTGATGAACACCACCGGAAACCGCAATGGCGACCTGGACGAACCCATTTCCTTTGTCCAAAAATGCGTTATCGGGCTTTTAAGGCTGTTTTTACCTCCGCATGTTGACAATGAAGAAGCTGCGGATTATTTCCGCACCCGGATTGGACAGCACCATCCCCTGATCGAATGGGTGGTAGTGCGGCCGGACAACCTGATTGATGAGGGCCAGGTGACCGGGTACACCCTGCACCCCTCCCCCACCAGGAGCGCCATTTTCGATGCCGGAAAGACCAGCCGCATCAATGTGGGTCACTTTATGGCCCGGCTGATAAGCGATGCCGAACTGTGGAACAAATGGAAAGGGCAGATGCCGGTGATCTATAATAAATCAAACTGATACGAATCGATCAACTACCATTTTCTAGGAAATACCGGGGTAAAAGTCTCCGAACTGTGCATGGGTACCATGACCTTCGGGGGCATTGCCGACGAGGCCGCTTCCAGGGCCATGTTCCATGCCTGCCGGGAGGCGGGGATCAATTTTTTTGACTGCGCCAATGTCTATGAA
>JAUIKU010000340.1 GCA_030430675.1 Bacteroidia bacterium
TTAAACATTTCCTTGATTTCTCTGGCCGAATAGCCGGTATCCAGGGAAAGGTCATAGCGGCCGGCCGACATACCCCTCAACAAGTCGCGCATTTTGTACAATGGCCTGGTCAGTACTCCGGTAATCACCAGGGTTAAGGCAATAGCCAATAAGCTGACAGCCAAAGTCATGAATACCAGCTTTTTTCGCATTTCAGCCAGGGGCAGCGTTGCTTCAGCCACATCGATCTCTGACAGGATCACCCAGTTCAGTCCCGGTATTTCCAGCCGGTGATAGGCGCTGTAAACCGGTACATCCCGGTAATCCATTATCACGCCACTGCCGTTAATTCCCGTTAAAGCCTGGTTGACCCCTCTGGTATCAGCTACGATGCTCAGTGGATGTTGTTGCGGAAAAAACCTGGAGGCAGACCTCAGCCGTTTATCTTCTGCTACCAGGTAGGTTTCGCCGCTTTCTCCCATGCCCGTGCGTTCCAGCAGAATATTTTGAATCCTGCTGCGCTGGAAAAAGCTGATCTGCGGCTGATCGTTTAAATACCTGATTCTGACCAGCAGCATGCGTCCATCGCTGGTGCAGGAGGAGAGGTCGTAAATACCCGTATCTGCACCAATGATACTTTTTTCCAGGCAGGCCTGATTCAGGTTTTCGACAACCTCAGGCGAAAGTAGTCCGGGATCAATAGGTAACCGGTGCCAGGTACTGTCAGCGGTATCCATGAGATAATCTTCGATCTGGGTCCTCTTCAAATTCATAATTGAGGTCAGCTGAAGCAGCACCCTCTCATCGAGAGCTTGCTGAAACTGGCGATAGAAGAAGATGGAAAGCACGAATATAGCTGCCAGCACCAGCAGGTTGATCGACACCAGCATCCATGTTCTGATACTGTTCATTGCAATAAATATTAAAATTTTAATGAAAGGATGCCTTATATTCAAGACTAAAATATTTCACGTGCAGAGAAGACAATTTGTAAAAAGCAGTTCCGGTATGCTTATGCTGCCCTGGATTCCCGAATTACCGGGAGCATTATTCAGTTCATCCAACAATCCTCCCCTGGTGGAGCAGCTGGTCAGGGTTAATGATACCAAAGTAGTTTCCAGGATTGATAACCAGATAGACAACCCCGGCCACCGGTGGCACGGAGGCAGCACCAATCAATACGGCATCCCCAATGCCGCCTCCAGCTGTGCCCTAATTACGGACCTGAGCTGTGCTTATGTATCTCCCCGGTCAATGTACTTTCAATCCGACAGCCTGATAACTCCCATGTCCGAGGCCAGCCAGTTTCTGCTAAACATACAGTATGAGGATGGCACCGTGGATCTCCATACCACCAACTTTCACTCACCTCCCGATACCGCCTTCAGGGTGGAACCCCTGGCCTTAAGCTATCACCTGCTGAAAGATTCAAGTCAGCCGCCGGAAGCAGTGCTGTCCAATCTGAAGCTGTTTTTGCAACGGGCAGGAGAGGCATTGACGGTAGGAGGGATACACACTCCCAACCACCGCTGGGTAGTATGCATGGCACTGGCCCATATTCACCAACTGTTTCCAGATGAACGTTACTTACAGAGGATCGATCAATGGCTGAGCGAAGAAATAGATATCGACCAGGACGGTCAGTATACGGAAAAGAGCAGTACCGTATACAGCCCGCTGGTTGACCGGTGCCTGATTACCGTGGCCCGCCTTCTTGGCAAACAGGACCTGTACCACCCGGTAAGGAAAAACCTGGAAATGACCCTGTACTATATACGTCCAAATTACCAGGTTTCCACCGAGGCTTCCGGGCGACAGGACCGCTACAGCATTGGCACCGTGGCCCCTTACTACTATCCTTACCGTTATATGGCTTTAAAAGACGGGAACGGCCAGTTTGCCACCATTACCAGAGTTATTGAACAGGAACCGCCCACCGCCATTGCCCATAATCTGATCTACTTGCTTCAGGATCCGTTTTTGTTGGAAGAACTGCCTGATAACAAAGATATTAACACCAACTACGCCAGGTATTTTGAGCATTCAGGCCTGGTGCGGATACGCCGGGATGAGCGGGATGCCACCATTCTTGCAAAAAACCCATTGTTCTTTAGTTATTTTAAGGGAACCGCTGCACTCACCGGCATGCGATTTGCCTCGGCTTTTTTTGGCAAAGGCCAATTTGTTTCAAATGATCTGACGATTGAGGAAAACCGGTATATCCTGAAACAACAACTGGTTGGGCCCTACTATCAACCTCTGGAAAAAGGCACTTTCCAGGGAAGCCAAAAGGATTTTTCTGAACAAAGGACGTCCAGCAGGGAACAGTCGGAAGTACAACACCTGGAATCTGTCATCACCATAACGGAGCATTCGGGGTCCTTCACTATTGCTGTTGAAGTAAAGGGCACAGACAACGTACCGGTGGCACTGGAACTGGCTTTCCGGGAAGGAGGGGAACTCCAGGGTGTAACACCGGTAGAAAACATTAAAAATGTTTATTTGCTGACCCAGGGTTCATTGAAATATAGTTATGAGGGAAATACCATTACCATTGGCCCGGGCAGGGCAGAACATCACTGGACCCAATTGAGGGGGGCATTGCCCAAGATAGCAGGGCCCAGCGTGTATTTAACGGGATACACCCCCTTAAGCTGGCAGTTAGACATTAAATAACACCATGAGATTGCATCTTTCTCCCAGGACTACCCGGAATATTGCCCGGGTATTACCTTTTCCCATCATATGGTCTCTTACCGGCTGGTCTTTTACCCTGGTAGAATACGGCGCTACCGGCAGCCTGAACTCCGACCCGGATACCGCTATAACTTTAGGACTAAGCATCATACTATTCGCAGGATTAGCAATGGCAAGCCTGGGGTTGCTGGTAGGAATAGTTGAATTGGTGTATCTGGATAAGCTTTTTAGGGATAAAAGATTCCTGTTAAAAATCGTCTATAAGCTACTGATATACGCACTTATTATGCTGTCCATGGTGTTCCTGTTTTATCCCATTGCCGCCAGCATCGAACTGGGCGTGTCTTTTTTCGATAGCAGTGTATGGGATAAATTCTATAATTTCTTGGGTAGCCGTACTTTCTTTAGCACCATTTTTCAATTGACAGTTTGCTTACTGGTATGTCTGGTATATGCCGCTATCAGTGAACACATGGGGCCCAATGTGCTGTGGAGCTTTCTCAGCGGCAGGTATCATCAACCTCATGAGGAAGTAAGGATTTTTATGTTCCTGGATATGAAATCCTCAACCCGAATCGCTGAAAATTTGGGGAGTCAGCAGTACTTTCTCCTTTTGCGTTCCTACTATGAA
>JAUIKU010000099.1 GCA_030430675.1 Bacteroidia bacterium
CAAAATGCCAGCGGGGGTACCGGCCCTAACTGCTTCCATCGGTGCATCGTAGACACCCCGATCCAGTACATGTGTAACCCTGGGCGTGTCCATTTCCTGCATGATCATCACATGGGGAACTTCCAGGTGAATATCGCGTAAGCTATCAAGTTCTTTTTGTCTTTCGCTATAGACAGGATCAATGTTAAGCAAGTAGAATTGCTGTAACTGATGGTCAGTAAATTGCTTACCATGGCCGGCCAGTCTGGCGACCTCCGCTGCACTCAGATCCCGGTTGTACACGCGCACTTCATCTATGGCGCCATTTTCAAAGCCGAAGTATTCCTTGCTGTTTGCTCTTCTGGGAGTCCAGTTGCCCACCAGAAAATCATTCCCGTTCAGAATACTTTTTCGATCGAGTTGATCCACCACTATGGTTACCGGCTGTTTTGTTCCATTGATATATAATCCAATGCCGGAAGCGCGCCCCGAGCCATCATAGGTCATAAATACATGTGACCATCTGTTCAGTGTAAGGGGCTGATTGGTGCGCACTTCAATTTTGACACCGTTATGATCATGGATCAGTGACCCGGAAAGCCTTCCCCTGGCATCCAAAACCAACTCATATCCTCCGCGTTTTTGTTCCCCATTTCGTCTTACCAGCAAGCCTGCTTTCTTTTCGGGGTAAACCGAGGGCTTTAGAAAAGCGCCCAAAGAAAACCGGTCAGACTCCTCAAAATCTCCCACATCACCAATACTGAGGTAATTCTTTCCGTCGAATTTCAGCGCCTGATCATACCTGCCAGCTACTACTTGCGGAGCGGCCAGTTCACTGATGATTTTAATATTGGCCTGACCCTGTAATCCACCTGGTAATGCGTTTGGTGAAGAGAGGTTTACCAGCTCATCAAGCTGAAAATGGGCAATCAACCCCTGGTCTATACTAACATCGACTTCAGAAAGTTTAAAACCTGATCGCCAGCTTTGATAATCCGCCGCATATTCTCCGCGCTGATACACCTGCAATTCCCTCTCCTTTTCCGACCTAATAGAATCAAGCATCATAATGGTAGCTTCCAACTGATCATCCTCCACCCGCATATTCGGTTCCGGAGCCAGATCGAAATAGCTGATCTGCCCCCTTTCGTCCACACCGTTGAAAAAAGCAAACATTCGGTAATAATCTTTCTGTGAAATGGGATCGTACTTATGATCGTGGCACCGGGCACACTGCATGGTCAAACCCATAAAAGCGGTAGCGGTGGTGTTGGTACGGTCTGCCACATACTCGGTAACATACTCCTCATTGATTACTCCCCCTTCCTGGGTAATGGCATGATTCCGGTTAAATGCCGTAGCTAATTTTTGTTCATAGGTGGGTTCAGGCAACAAATCTCCCGCCAGCTGCCAGGTGATAAAATCCTGGTAAGGCAGGTTCTTATTGAAGGCATCAATCACCCAGTCCCTCCAGGGCCAGATGGTTCTGGGCCGGTCGTCCTGGTACCCATGCGAATCGGCGTAACGGGATGCTTCCAGCCATATAGAAGCCATACGTTCACCATAGGATGGGGCAGCCAATAATCGATCCACCTGCTTTTCATAGGCATCAGGAGATTCATCGTTAATGAAAGTCGTTAACTCCGTGATAGTGGGCGGCAATCCGGTGAGATCAAAACTGAGCCTTCGCAAGAGCTTTTCCCTGGTCTCCGGATCGGCAGGCTTCAGGCCGGAACCCTGTAGCCTTTGCAGTATAAAATGGTCTATTTCATTATTCGCCCAATCCTCTCTTTTCACCTGGGGAACAGGCGGTTTCCGGGGGGCCATAAAAGCCCAATGCGGTTTCCATTCTGCACCCTGTTCGATCCAGCGTTCAACTAAGGCTATTTCATAGGCTGTCAAGCTGAGATTGGATTCTGGCGGGGGCATCATATAATCAGGATCTGTACTGGCAATGCGATCCACTAGATGGCTCTTTTTCAAGGAACCTGGTACGATGGCATAATGCTGTGAAGCACTGTCCAGGACTGCAAAAGCAGCCTCCTGAATGTCCAGCCTGAAGTCCGCCTTGCGGGCGTTTTCATCCGGCCCATGACACTGAAAGCAGCGGTCCGACAAAATAGGCTTGATGTGAAAATTAAAATCAACCCGGTTGGGTAATGGCTGATCAGTGGGAGACCCTGACTGGCAACTAATGAAGGCAGACAGCACGCCAGCCAAGAGCATCAGATTAAATCGACGAAGATTTACAGCCATGAAACTAAATATTACAGGGTGCTTTACCCCTAAATTAATGAATAAGCCAACTTAGTTCACCGAAACCATCAGAAAATGATCAGTTGGACGCATAACTACTTTTCTTACCGGGAAAAATGCGCTTGAAAAATCCCTGTTTGTTCTTCTTGGTTTTTCTTTTGGAGGCGTATTGCAGTGAATTGATGTTTGCCTGGCTTTTAGGGTACTCCTTCTTATGGTACCTGGAGGACATTTTGGTTTTACCCGCCGCACCCTGACTGGCGCAACCTGCGGCCAGTAAAGAAAACACTATCAGCGTTATGCAAATGATACGCATATGATTCATATTTAGGGTTCGATTAGCAGGCTGAGATAATTACCAACCATCATCGGCAAAGCTAAAATAATGAAAAAATATCTTATCATAATACAAGGTTATCAGAAATCCCTGATTAGAAAGGTAACGTGGAGTCCTCAAGTGTGGTCCATACTGCTGTTGGTGGGTTTAACCGTGTGCTGTGTACTACAATCAAAGGCGCAAAGCTTTTACCGATACCAGCGTTCGGGGCAATTCAATGTCTATGGTGCGGTGGGGGTCACCAAATACTTTGGTGAGTTGAGCAATGAGAAAAAATTGGGAGATGTCAACCCCTACCTGACCCTGGGCACCAACCTGCCCCTGAGAAACCGCTGGTCATTGCGACCGGAATTCACCTACTATCGTATTTCAGCGGCGGATGGTGACCTGCCGGAAACCGACAGCCGGCATGACCGCAACCTGTCATTCAGATCAGACAATCTGGAGCTCAGTGCGCTGATCACCTATAGCCTGCATGCCAAAGATCAGCGGTTTAAAACATCAAAATGGCGACCTTACCTGTTAGCCGGCCTGGGGCTTACCTACATCAATCCCAGGGCACAGCTGGATGGAAAATGGCATGCGCTGCCACCGTTGGAAACCGAGGGAATTGCCTATAAGAAGATACACATGGTGGTACCAGCGGGATTGGGAGTGGGCCTGCAGGTTAACGAACTATGGCAGCTGGCCCTGGAATTGTCCTACCGGCTTACCTTTACCGACTACCTGGATGACGTCAGCACCCTTTACCGCGATCCCGCATCCTTTGGCAATTCACTGGCTGCGGCCCTGGCCGACCGCCGTCCCCAGATCGGACTGGACAAAGCACCCACTGGCAGTCCCCGGGGTAATTCAAAAACCAACGACGGGTATTTGTTATTTGGCCTGAAAGTATTTCACAAACTGCCGGGGAAGGGACCCCTTAGGAGAATTACGAATTAGGAATTACGAATTGCGAATTTCGAATTTCGAATTGCCCTACAGAAAACCCTAAAGCAAAACCTGGCTCCTAATTGGTAATATCTAACTTAATTTCAGCAGGGTATCAATGATTCTTTCCGCAGTGGCGCCGTCCCACAACTCGGGAATTTTGCCGGCCTTCCAGTTACCCGAATTGAGGTCGTCAAAGGCTTTTTTCATTTTTTCAGGGTCAAAGCCACACAAGACATTGGATCCTACATCCACCGTCTCCGGTCTTTCGGTGTTCTCCCTAAGGGTGATACAAGGCACACCCAGATAGGTAGTCTCCTCCTGAATACCTCCGGAATCGGTAATAGCGGCAGCGGCATTTTTCACCAGGTACATAAACTCCAGGTAAGGCAGTGGATCGGTGATCAGGATGTTATCCGGCAGATCACCCAGTTCCGACAGGGTCTTGGCAGTGCGGGGATGTACCGGGAAAATAATTTTTTTGCTGCCGGCATTTTCGGAGATCAGGTTCAGCAATGCCAATAACTTATGTGCTTCGTCCACATTGGAAGGACGGTGCAGGGTCATCACCCAGTAATCACCGGGCGCTAGCTGGTGCTGGCTAAACACTTCCGGTTGACGCAGCTTGTCCAGGTTGGCGATCAGGGTATCGATCATGGTATTGCCCACAAAGTGTATCTTTTCCTCCGGGATCCCTGCTCTTTTAAGATGTTCGCCGGCCTGTTCGGTGGTGGTAAAGAACAGATCAGTGATGGCATCCGTCACCATTCGGTTGATCTCTTCCGGCATCCGCAGGTCGAACGAGCGCAGGCCCGCCTCCACATGGATCACGTCGATATGCAATTTCTTGGCCACGATGGCACAGGCCATGGTGCTGTTGACATCGCCCACCACCAATACATAATCACAGGGATTTGCTATCAGTTCCTCTTCAAACTTGACCATGATCTGGGCAGTTTGCTGAGCATGGCTGCCAGAACCAACCTCCAGGTTAACATGGGGGTCGGGAATATTCAGTTCCTCAAAGAAGGACCCGCTCAGCTTGCGGTCATAATGCTGACCGGTGTGTACCAGCCGATAGCTGATATCCAGGCCGTTCTCCTGAGCAGATTCGATGGCCCGGATGATGGGGGCGATCTTCATAAAATTGGGCCTGGCCCCTGCGATAATGGTGACTTTCATGGAATGGACAATTTTGCAGGCAAGTATAAGGATTAGCGGTTAGAATTAATGTATTAAAAAATAGAAATTCTTACTATGGTAATTTTATACTATTGACCGAACCGAGTTGTATTATTTTCATATTTAGAAATTTAGATTCTAACAAAAATAGCGTTATATTGCATCTGAGAGAGGATTGATGTGGGTAAGGTGTTAAATATTTTAACCAGATATGATAAAGAAATACGCACTTGCATTTTTGGTAATTTTTTTAATCTGTGAACTGGCCCAGGCCCAGAGTTTTTACAGGAGGAACAGGAAGACGGGATATCAGGTATTCTTTGGTGTTGGAACTGCTTCTTATCATGGAGATTTAGTAGCTCCCAGGATAAATCTGGATCTTGGGGGGGCTATTAGTGCTGGCGTTCAATTCCCTATTGAAGGAAGGTTCGGTTTAAGGGGTGAATTGCTTTGGAGTAAGATCTCAGCCGATGAAGATAAAACAGAAGACAAAAATGATAATCCCTTTGTTAGAAATCTTTCATTTAAGTCCTCAAATATAGATCTAGGTTTAATGGGAGTCTTTAGAATTACTCCAAATAGTCCCAGAGCTAGAACGGATTTAACAACCTATGCCTTAGCGGGATTAGGAGGCACCTATTTCAATCCAAAAGCAGAACTGAATGGCACTGACTATGAATTAAGACCACTTCAAACCGAAGGTGAAGATTATAGTTCAGTTGCTTTGTCAATACCTTTGGGCCTTGGAGCAAATGTAAGGCTTAGTTATGAGTGGAGTATAGCCCTTGAAGCAATTTACCGGTTTACTACCACCGATTACTTAGATGATGTTAGCGATGTCTATGTTGATAACGGTTCTTTTAGCGATCCAATTGCCAGGCAACTGGCAGATAGAAGGCCAGAAGTGGGATTACCTGTGCTTCCAGCAGGGTCTAGGAGAGGCAACTCTTCCAATAATGATGGTTATCTTGCAATTCAAGCCAAGGTCAACTATCACTTCAATCAAGGCATGTACTACAAGCGTAAAAAAAGACGGCCTAGCAAAGTGTTCAGAAGAAGGTAACCTCTCCTCTCTAGCAAGGGCTTCTATCTACTCATTGGCTTATTCCTTCACAACTTCCGTCTCAGTTGCATCGGATACATGAGAGGGCTTTTGATCCAAGTATTCAAACTTAGAAACACTACTTATATATTCTGGTATCAATAGTTTCATAGTCTTCACAATACCCTCTTCATCACCCATTTGTACCATATCTATAAGTTGAGAAAACAATAGTTTTAAAAGATCTGTGGGTGGAATTTCCTTGGTTTTTGCAATCATTATCTTAGGGTGATGGGTAGGAATAGTATTTTCCTCATCATTCAGCAATTCTTCGTAAAGTTTCTCCCCATTTCTAAGACCTGTAAACTTAATTTCAATATCCTTATTAAGTTCGAGCCCCGAAAGTCTGATCATTTTCTTGGCCAAATCAATTACCTTGACCGACTGTCCCATATCGAAAATATAGATCTCTCCTCCATTCCCCATCGCTCCAGCTTCCAACACCAACTGGCAAGCCTCTGGAATGGTCATAAAATAGCGAGTTACTTCCGGGTGGGTAACAGTGAGCGGTTCTCTATTTTCAATTTGTTTTTTAAATACCGGGATCACAGAACCGTTAGATCCCAGTACATTTCCAAAGCGGGTGGTAATAAAACAGGTTTGGTGGTTTGATTTTCCATTCTGACGCAGGGACTGAACGTATATTTCGGCTATCCTTTTGGAAGCACCCATTACACTGGTGGGGTTGACGGCTTTATCTGTAGATATCATTACAAACTTCTCCGCATTATATTTTATGCTTAGATCAGCCACATTTTTTGTTCCAAACACATTACATTTTACTGCTTCCGAGGGGTTGTCCTCCATTAAAGGCACATGCTTATAAGCTGCGGCATGAAGTACAATACTCGGCCGAAAAGTTCTAAATAGCAGCTCCATTCTTCCACGATCCGTAACATCCGCAATAATTGGATTCAGCAAAGCTCTATTTGTATTAGTAAGTTCGTTGATAACTGAAAACAGAGCACTTTCAGCATTATCAAGCAATACCAAGGATTTAGGTCGATATTGTATCACCTGTCTAGCTAATTCACTCCCAATTGATCCCGCAGCTCCGGTAATTAGTACTGATTTTCCCTGAAGCTCTCTGGTAATGTTAATACTATCTAACTTAATTGACTCTCTTCCCAACAGATCCTCAATATTTATTGATTTGATTTGATTATAGCTTAATTCGCCTCTAATCCACTTCTCCGCAGGTGGTATGGATCTTACACTAATATTATATTTTAAGCATAAGTCAACAATATGATTCTTTTTCTCGAATGAAAGGTTCGACTCCGATAAGATCAGCTCTTTTACATGGTATCTGTCAACAATTTCTTTAAACTCAGAATCTACATTATAAATACGAATACCGTTGAGAATTTTACCTGCTTTCCTGGAATCAGACTCTAGAAACGACACTACTTTTACATTCGATTTGGTATCTGAATCAATGATCTGTTTGGTCAACAGTGCAGATTTCCCAGAACCATAGATAACTATATTATCTTTCTTTTTTACCACCTCAGAATAATAGGAAAAAACATATTTCACCAAAATTCTGTAACCTATTAAAAAAGTAATAGAAGCGAGGTAAGCAATTATTATTACCCCTAATGGTATCATAACTCTTCCTACCAGGAATAGATGAATATAATTAACAATTAAAGTAATAATAATGCCAATAGTAGTAGTATAGGCAATTCTATAACCATCCTGCAAACTTGTATGTCTTATAATTCCTGCATAGCTTTTTGTAAAGAATATTGCAATCAACTGAGCTGTCAGAAATATGGTATAACCCAATTTCATACTATTGTATATCAATGGGTCTAGCACAAAATCAAACCTTAATAGGTAAGCTAAGCTTAGAGAAAACGCAAGAATAAGAAGATCTATACTAAGAATGATCCACCTGGGCAAAATATGCAGGCTCTGTATAAATTTTATCATTAACTGGTCGTTGAAAAAATCACTTTTGACTACTAATTGACAATATAGTAACTATATAAATATTTCGGGAATTTATACTGCAATTTCTATACCGAACTATCATTGTACCCGTTTGCTGGTTCTGTGTCCCCTGTTATGGTATATCTTTATCATGAGCAGGTAATAATTATCAATATGAAAATCTTGCGCTATCAAACCTTTTACCCTGAAAGCTGACCATTGGATCAGAGACAAACAATACAAAGGTCCAGATCATAACCATACCAAAATCCGGCAAGCTGAATCCAAAAATAATAATACAATGAAATACTACCATTGCTACCAACACCCAGTATCTAAACTTTGGAAACCAAACCATAATAGGAAAGCACAACTCCAGCAGTATTACCACCCAACTTAGCAGCACCAATACCTCATTGCTCAGGTCGTTGGTCAATTTTTGAACCCAATTGGTGGCATAAAAATCAACATGCAAAAGGTTGAACAGTGCTTCGCCATCCCGCCATGCCTGACTCATAAGCTTATCCAATCCCGAAACCAGGTAAATTATGGCTATTTGGATTTGGCCTAAAATAATACAGAAGTTTGCTAGAGCAACCTGAAACACCCTTATTCTCTTCCTGGTGATCCTGGCATGATCCTGACAAAAAATGCCCAGAAACATAAAAAACAATACCACCAGATCTCCGCCATTTACTACCGGGTGTAACATTTGGTGTGTTAACAATGCCGATAAAAACAATATTACCGACGATAAGTAGCTGCGCCTAATTACTACTCCAATAATAAAAAGAACCGGCAACAACCATTTTGTCCATCCAATGATGACGCCAGGTAAATTAAGCTCCCCTACATTGCTTTGGAACAGGGCTAATTCATTCACTAGAGAACCAATCAATATAAATTTGATGGCCAAAAAAGCATACCACCCCTTGAAAAAAAGCTCGACTCTTCTGTTGTATTTGGGATCACCAAACAACGAATTAATATCTATTCGCTGTATAAAGTTTCTTATCTGTGGTTCCATACTAAGGCACTAAAAAGTATCTGGTATCCAGGATATTTTTGCTTAACGTACTATTCTGCCCCGATTGTTCTTGCACCATTACCTTCAGCGAGTCACCGGTTGAAATCTCCGGATAGCGATTCTTAAAATATTGTAATATATAGTTGTTAAAGGTGCTATCCCTATTGGATAGTACATACCAGGACATTAGTTTTTCAAATTCTGCCTGTTTAAGCTTCTGATAACTTTGGTGCTTTAAATAATCAGTATGACTGTCAATCTGTGGATAAGCCCACTCTGACCAGTTATCCCCCTTTATACTAATCGCCATTAAATAACTGGTACTGACACTTTTCTCGGTAAAAAAGGGGCCAATAGCAGCATAACTTCGATAATAATTCATTAGGGGAATTGACTCAAAGGACAGGCCCGGGATATTGAAGGCAAAACCTACAGATAGTGTGGTATGTAGTAGAAGTGCAAAAAAGAAAACCGCAAACAAGGGTTGAATCCCTGCTTGCGGTTTTAAATTGTCTTTGTTATTACCGTGTTTGTTTGTATTTATCGGGAGCGGTTGTTTTTCCTAATATCATATATCTTTTTTACTCCCAAGGCCCCGCCTAATGCCAGCAGGTACCCAATACCCGATATTGGTACGGGTGGGTTATCCGGAGGATCATCTCCCGGCTGGGCCATGGCAATGCCCATACCCAAAAGCATGGTAATAGATAACACACTACATAACTTCAAAATAGACCTTAGGTTCATAGCCAGTCTAATAAATTAATTCTTAATTACTTTATAATGATGGGTGGTACTGTTCCCTACTACCCGCAATATATACACTCCGGATGAATATTCATCCATATTAATTTCCACCACTCCATTGATTCCGGTTGATAGTGTCTCATTTGTGAGTAACGATCCCTTTTGACTGATTATAGAAATATCCACTGAGTTGATGTCCTGGTCAAACAAATTGGTCACTTTTAGTTTTAGCAAATCACCCGGATTTACTGGGTTTGGATAAAGTATCAGGTTGTCAAAATCTTCTTCTACGGAAGTGATTACACTTTCACCGACCTGTATGGAGAATCGCCCGGCACCAAATGTTAGCTGATCAGAAGTGACTTCAAAATTGTAAGTAAACATGCCTGACTCCGATGGTTCAATAGGTATTTCTTCTTCAAGGAAATTATCGACTAACACAAACTGCAACGACTCATCAAAGGTCTGGTCAATTGTAAAACTGTATGCGCCTGGATCAATGTTATAAAGGTCAAGTTTAATAACCCTGCCGTTTTCAAGTTGGTTAAATACATTTATGGCGGTACGCACTTCATCGTCTGTAAAGCTAGCCACATTAAAAATGGCGTTGTTGCGTTTATAGGTATCGAAACTTTCATCAAACTCGGAAGATGCTCCTTCTCTCACGCCAATAAGTGCCACATCCGTAACATCTCCCTGGTTAAGGCTAATGGTCAACACATCTTGGGTGTTCTCTGACTCGCGCCTGAAGGTACCATTATTAATAGTTTTGGACCCTTCGTTAAAACCTACTGATTGACCTCCGGCGGTAGCCAACGCCCAGAATGACTGACCACTGGCTATTAATCCACCGCTTATAGGGCCCGTACCCATGCCGGTGGAAGTATTATAGTAGTGATACTGAATACTTCCAGAAGTATTATCGCTTAACACCGCATTAGGGTCTCCACCCATAGAAACGTTATCAAGATCTATAGTACTGGCATAGGGGTTACCTACCAGGTTCCAGCCCACATCATCATCTCCCCCGCCATTAGTGTAGGTCAGTGACTGGGATACCGCTCCTTGATTAAGAGGACCTGTCTGTGACAACGTAATACCCCCTGTTGCTTCAACAGCATAACCACGTCCCACACTGAGACTACCTCCGGTTTGTCCCCACCCTAGATAGGAGGCTCCGGCTACTGTTTCGTCATAAAGCCATGGATTTCCGTTAACTCCAGTTGTTGCGGTCCAACTACTGGCTGTTCCATTGGAAACTGCAGATGAGACATATCTAAATATGGTTCCAGGTGCGCTGGTTAGAAACCGTTGCACGGTAACATCTCCACCAATAGAAGAGGTGGCCGGTAAAGTTGCCACCCTGGCTGTATTGGAGGCTGTGGATAACAAAGTAAGACCGCCAAATCCATCCGATCCGTCTGCATCAATCGAAACGTTGGCACCAAGTGTCAGAATGCCGGCAATGGTTACTGCAGATTCAAACTCCAAATCACTGTTCAGCGCAGTTACATCCAGGAAATTAGTGGTGGCACTGCCCATTACCTCCTGGAGGCCGGACCCGTCAAAGGTAGTTCCTCCGCTTGTTTGACTAAAACCGCCATTGTTGGTGAAACTACCTGCAATACTAAGTTCGGCCCCATCAATAGTAAGAGTACCATTAGTTATGGTTAAATCCTGGTCTAGATCTAAATTATTGGTAACGGTTACTCCAGCCGCATTGTTAACAATTACATCCAGATTTTGAATATTAATAGGATCACCTCCACTAATTGTCTGTAAAGAAGTTCCGTTTAATCTGAGATTATCATTCACGAACGTTCCCCAGCCGCCAAAATTATCAATATCTCCCCTAAAATCGAGGTTACTGGAAGCACCGGCATTAGAGTTGAAGACAACACTGGAGGAGCTTACAGTGAATAGGCCGTTTACAATAAAATTTCCCGTACCTTCGACAGTTCTGTTGTGAGTACCTCCGGTAGCACTTAAGGTAAGATTACCATAAGTGATAGCTGGCAACGCCTGATTCGCATTGGCACTGAAATTTACCGTACTGGTAGCATTGAGACTTACAGTGGTGGGAGCTGTGGTAGTATGCCACCATCCTTCAGTTTGATTGGCACCGTTAAATACTACATTAAGAACTCCAGAGGACCCGACATTAAAGATCTCTGTATTAATGTAATTAGCAGCGGATAAATTTACAGTACCATCAATAGTCATTTCCTTGAATGTGCTGGTAGTAGTTCCATCCCCGGTTATAGGGGAGTTTACATTTAGAGTAGCACCTGTACTAACATCAAATTCCGAGGTGGATGATGGTGACAAATCATGTATTTGAAAATTGGAATTAAATGTTCCTGATTGGATATTGAAGGTCCCTCCTCCCATTGCCATATTACTGAAAAACTGTGCAGTCTGTCCGGCACCAGGGTTTACCGTAAGCGAGTAAAATGGGGCCGCAGTACTCCAGGAATTCAGAACTATACCAGTGCCGCTGAGAGTAATTTGCAAATTTGGATTTTGCTGTAGTACTGAAGCAGTGGGTGCAGCTGGTAGTTGTGTTGCCGGATCGTACCCAACCATCACGGTTTCAACATTTATACTACTGGCGCCTGTAAAGCTGGCTGAATTAATACTATTTGCAGTATTAAAGGCAACGAAAAGGCCAGAGCATGTTTCTGCCGCCGGGAAAGCCAAATTCCCAACTGAAATAATAAAACCCTCTGTAAACACAAAATCACCAGTTCCAGGAATATCAGTTCCCGATGCATCTCCCCCGGTCCCTGGTACACCTCCGGAGATCACAGGAGCATTGGCCCAGGTCAATGGGTTGGTCCATGGTCCATTTGCCGCAGCATAAAAAAGGTTTTGACCAAAAGTCTGACCAACAGCGACTAGAGAACATATAACAGTAAATAGTATCCTTTTTATCATAAGCTGGAATGCATTGGGTTCAAATATAATAAGAAATTCATGTCCAGAGATAATTTAAACATTTTTTTGAATTATTTCGAGATATCCTTCTACAAGGCACAAAGTTCTTATAGTTAAGACGGTTAATATAGAAAAATGGAAGCGTTTAAATGTTCTGTTGTAAGGTTTTATTAAGTATTAACCCAAATACCTCCCTCTACAGCCTTTGGGTCAAGAAACTTTGATCATTTGTTCTAAATTCCATTTACCAATACTTGGCAGGCAAAGTCCTTTGTTAAAGAGTTGATCGGCTATTCCATTGGAGTAAGACAAATTGGTATTATAAATCGGTTGGGTACGCAATGGTTTCCATAATCTCCGGGTTTCATAACCGCAATTATTGAATGTAGCCTGCACCTTCTCTCTATGTGATTCCGAATCACACGTTACCACCGTAGCCCAGCGATTGGCAGAAGCACCTGGCAATTCACATTGATTTTTTAAACCTGGGCTGATGTTAAGACTATTCCGACTCTCTTCATATGCCTTTCTTTGTTCAGAGATGGTTTTATCTACAAACGGTAAGCCGGCATATCCTAAGCTGGCATTTAAGGGACTAATAATGTAATTATAACCTACTTTCTGGTGGTAATAATAGTCACACGGTTCTTTTGCCTGGGAGGCAAGGTATCTCGCCTTTTCAATTATATTCTGGTTCTTCGAGACCAATGCCCCCCCACCCAAAGTTGAAAAGAGTTTATTATTGTTAAAGGAGAATACCCCCAGGGTTCCCAATGTGCCAACTTTCTGATGACGGTATTCAGAGCCAAAAGCCTGGGCAGCATCTTCGATCAGTGGGATATTATAGCTTGTAGCTATATCAAGTATGGGTTCAATGCGGGCAGGATTTCCATATATATGAACCAGTACGATAGCTTTGGGTTTTTGTTTTTTCTGAACCAGCTCCTTTATGGCCAACTCCAAAAGATTCGGATCCATATTCCAACTGCTAGCTTCACAGTCGATAAAAACAGGAGTGGCGCCAACATATCTGATGGGATTTGCTGAAGCGACAAAAGTAAAATCCGAGCAAAGCACAGTGTCACCAGCTTTAATATCCAATACCTGGAGTGCCAGGTGCAAAGCTGATGTTCCGGAATTTAGGGCCACCAGGGGTCCATAGTCCAGGTAGTCAGAGAGTCTCTGCTCAAAATCTAAAATCTGTTGAAAATATGGTTTTTGACACTGCCGGGTAAAATCATCCCTCAAGCAATCCCAATCCAAGGCCCTGGGTGACAAAGGAGCAGAACCGATCTGATTATTAAGCCCTAATAGTTCCATGCTAAGTTAAATATACCAATATTTCATTTACGGCCAGCTGTTCTTTGTTGGTAGAACAAGCCTACTATTAGTAATATCATTAAAGTGGGGTTAATTATTAAACGATGAAAAAAGGAAAAGAGCGGCGATGAAATTTCAGTATCACCTTCATAGGTTAGTTTTAAGGTGAAGTAAAGCGGTAGTAGTATAAGTAACCCCAGAAGTTCCAGGTAGAAGCCTGCGATGACATATGATTTTTTGTAAAAAAGGGCATATATCAGCAGTATGCTCAAGTTGTCATTAAGCAGGTACCGTACTGACTTATTAAAAATAAATATTGTATAAGGATGAAAGTCCCGGCCTGTCAGTCCCAAATAGTCAAACTGCTGGTTGAAGTATACTGCAACCAAACCAACTATTGCCACAATAAAAGCTAAGGCTCTTTTACGAAATTCAGGTACCTGGTGCAATTTTGAAAATCTTTGGGTTTGCATTGTACTTCGAGACCCAAAGGTACCAGAGCCCAAAAACAACGGCATAAATTACCGTAGTGAACAAGTATTTGTGGGTAAAATACATATAGTTCGGATAGTGTTGGGCTACAAAATATAATAAGCCAATCCGGGCGAGATTTACCGCATGGATTAGTATTATCCCAATTGATGAAAACACTAAAAATTTCTTGACCGGTCCTTTGTAAGCCAATAGGAATGAAATAAATAAAATAACAACATTCAATCCGTTACATCCTTCATATACTGACAATATCTCTCCTTTTGCAGTAGCTAAAGCGCAAGATCTGGTCCTATAACTATCTATAGAAATAACCTGTTCCCTGGATTTACTCAAAAAATATGCGGTTTGTTTGGATACACTTCTGGTCCACGGATCGACCTTGTCACCGAAACTTTCAATATAAAAGCCATAAGCGAGGCTTAGTACTGCGTAGCTGATGACAAACACACCCAGAAACTGGAGTGCGGGTTTGAACTCAACTATAAATCTCCTTATTTCCTTCATTTTATTCTGCGGGCAGGTACTCCTGCCACTACCTGGTTTGAAGGGATGTCCCTGGTCACCACGGCTCCGGCTCCAACAATTACATTACTGCCGATAGTAAGGCCCGGCAGAACCTGGACTCCAGTTCCCAGATAGGACTTTTCTTTAATACGGACGTTACCAGATATATTGACACCTGGCATGATACTGCAATAATCTTCTATAATACAGTCATGTCCGATAGTACAATTCAGATTAATAAACACGTGAGAACCGATGGTAATATTGGTGGTTAAAGAACTATTGGCGGCAAGGATTAATCCTTCTCCCGATTTATCCAAATCCTCATAAATTGCCGAAGGATGAACCAGTCTTGGGGCTTTGATTTTCAGATCTTTCATGCGGGAACCGATTCTGTTCTTTATATGAGGGTCTGCTATTGCAATAACTGTGCTCAAATCATCCTGCCAACGGCTTATTTCGTTGGTTTTTCCCAGAATATTGTGTTTTTCGAAATCACTTCTATCAAACCCATCATCAAAAAAACCAATAAAATTCCATGTGGACCGAAACTGGTTAATGTGTTGAACCATTAATCGTATTTCTCTACCTAACCCCCCTGCTCCTATTATGGCAAGAGATTTCATTGATTGCCCTTAAATGGTTTGTTGAATTCCGGAACGACATCATTTTGTTCAAAGAGCCTAACCACGGTTAATGCCAATATTTTTAAATCCAGAAGAAATGTCACATTATTAACATAGTACAGATCCAGTTTGAATCTATTTTCCCATTTTAAATGATTTCTACCATTTACCTGAGCCCAACCGGTAATACCCGGCTTCATCAGATGTCTCTTTAGTTGTTCATTGTTGTAAAGGTCAAGATAACTCGGCAATAGTGGACGGGGTCCAACCAAAGACATCTCCTGCTTAAGCACATTTAGTAGTTGAGGGATTTCATCAAGTGAGGTTTTACGAAGAAAATACCCCATAGGAAATATTAAGTTCTTACCATCGCCCCCAGTTGTCATTGACCGGAACTTAATAATCCTAAAAACCTTATTATACTGACCGACTCTGTCTTGGTAGAAGAAAATAGGTTTCTCACCTTGGACAATATATCCTAGAATGATCAGTATTGCCAGTGGTGCCAAGACAATCAATAGAGCGCCCGCTATTGCTATATCAAGCAAGGGCTTCAAATACCTAACATATATTGATTTGCTAGCCTTCATTTAACTCTAACTTACTTTGGATCTTTGTCTTAACATAAAAGTAACTAACACAAATAGGTAACAAAACGATTAACACCAATATTGCCAATGAAAGATGTCTGTATTGAAAATTATATACTACGAAGATATTAATTGTAAATTGAACTATACCATAAGCTATTGCTATCTTAAGATGATCTACCTTCATTTGGTTAGCCAAATATTGATATAGATGCGAACGATGTGCTCTGAAAATGTTTTCCCTATTTTTTAGCCGTAATATAATTGTCAACACACTATCTACTCCGTAAACTGAAAGCAATAATATAAAGCTGTAATCCCCAGTAACAACAATCAGGTTCGTAATCGCATAAATAATGAGATAGGCCATTGTAAAACTTCCCACATCACCTGCAAAGCATACAGCATTTTTTCGAAAATTGAAGTACCCAAAAATTACTACACTAATTATAAGTATTATCAATACTTCAACGTTTAAATAATCAACTTGATGAATCTCAATAAAGGCCAAGGTTCCTAAAGTGACTAAACTGTAAATTCCGGTAATACCATTTATCCCATCCATAAAATTATAGGTGTTCATTGCTCCAACAGATATAACTAGGAACAGCAACCAAATCCACCAAGGGAAAAAAGCAAGATCTAATTGCAAGCCAATAAAAATAATAGCAATTAAATGAACTAAAATTCTTAAGCTATTCGAGAGAGGATTTAAATCATCGATAAAGCTAACTATTGCCAATATTGATAAGCCGGCAAGAAACCAGGGATGCCTTAGCCCTAAAACTATTTCTCCCATGAGGATGGCCAGAAAGAAAATGAATCCTGCTCCTCTTACAATTGGAATTGAATGAGAACTTCTGTGATTTGGTTTATCGGTAATTCCGAAATGATTTGCTAATCGCAAATAGCCAATCATTAGACCAACCAACAAAATTGCACAAAGAAAGTATACTTTAACGTTTACCATTACCGGGCAATTTTATCCATTACATCCAGCACCCTGGTGGATGTATATCCTAATTCTTTACGAGCCTTGTCATCATTAAATGTTAAGGTACCTGATATTTTCTGCAGTTTGGCGGAGTTTATGGGAAAGTAAGGCAAACTATTGCCAATCTTAGCCATGGTACTTGCTACTAATTTAGGAATCTTCAATGCAGGCTTATTTCCAGTAACTAATTCAAGGGCATTTTCGATTTCGTTTATCGAGGGGTGATGACCATCTGTAAGATGAAAAATGCCACCTTTTTCAAATAGAGCAGGAATGACTTTCGGAATATCGGGGCCGTAGACCATACTTTTCCTATTATCCCCTTTCCCAATCTTTGGATATCTACCTGCTTTGAATGACCTAATCATACTACCTAAATTGCCAGGTGGGTTGGCCCCACACACTAGTGGCAATCTCAAGATTCCTGTAGTCACTTTATTTTTCTGCCCCCATTCCAACACCAACTCTTCAGCCTGAATTTTGCTTTGGGCATAAGGCGTGAAACCGTTTAAATCTTGAGTTTCAAGTATGTTTGTACCTGACTCCAAACCATAAACCGATACTGAGGAAATATAAATAAAACCCTTTGGACCCGACCTATCATCAAATGCGCTGAGTAAATTTTTGGTCCCATTATAATTAGCTTCAAAAAATCGCCTTTCATCCTTAGGAGAACTGGGATAAAAGTGGGCAAGTCCCGCTGCATGAATAACATAATCTGGTATCGTGTCAATAATGGGAACCTGATGAGCCAAATCGCAACGAATATCTAACTTCTGCTTTCTTCCAAGTGTAGTAATGTTATACTCAAAATTTAAAGCCTTAGCCAGTATGCCACCTAAGAATCCAGACGCCCCGGTAATTAACAATTGCACCATTATTTCAGACCAGTTTCGTTAACGCATTTAGATACGTCTCAGCTAGTTTATCCTTATCGAACATCAATTGTGCAATTTTAAGAGCCTTCCTACCCATATTTTCAACTTTTTGCGGATTATTTGAGAGTTCAACCAATAACTCAACCAATTCCGAGGGATCATTTGCATCCACGGTGAATCCCACGCCGTTATCATCCAATAGGCTTTTAATCCAACCCTGTGTATTTTGAATAACCGGCACCCCAGCGGCAAGGGATTCAAATAACTTATTTGGGGAGGATGTATTCAATACAGGTGAGTCTGCCAGTGGAACCAGAGAAACCATGGCATTTTGAATATAGGGCACCAAGTCAATTTTTGGCATCAAATCTTTAATT
>JAUIKU010000100.1 GCA_030430675.1 Bacteroidia bacterium
ATCGGGTCGCATGGTGTGGGCCAGGTAACTGTACATGGCCTCGATCGTATTGCTGAATGAATCCGGGAGTGGCTGTTGTGCCCGGTCGCAAATTTCTTTAAACAACACAAAGTTTCTCAGGGCCACGTTGTGATAGTGCGAGGTCAACTCCGTCTGAACCCCATCGGGATAAACCTGCTCCAGGAGGCTCTCGGTCATGACCGATATGCTATATTCCAACCAGGAACCGGCACCGCTGAATTCAGGGAAATTGGTGGCTATGGTGGCCAATGCGGATATTTCCATGGTCAACCAGTTATTCTGACCGTGAAAATTCCTGTTGTAATGGGCGTGGTCCTTTAAACTGCTCAGCATAAGCATTTGAGTGGCCGGTGATAAATAATCGGTACCTATAAGCCCGTAGAAAATCCGCGACCACACTTTTGCCCTGGCGGCTACTTCCAGCCCTCTCCAAATGGAATTCCTGCTCTTTACCCCTGGGTATGGCAAGCTTTTTATTATGAAGTCTTTCAGGAATAAATCAATAAACCTGGCATACTCCGGGTTTCCGGTTTCAAAGTAGGCTTGCAGTACCTGATTCAACTGACTGTGTCTGTTTGAAAGCCAGGCCCATTCCCTGTCGTTGTTGGGTCCTTTATAGTACCAGTCATGGTGTCCGTCTTCCAAAACAGGTACCTGGCCCCTGACGTTTTGAACGGTGAATACATAGTTTAAGATGGTATCCGCCAGCGCCACCCGATGGTTTGTGGGTTCAGGAGGTCTTACCCTTAGATGAAGGGCGTTTTCATTGGTTTGATAATATTCCAGTAAAGCTGTAGAAGCAGCGACCAGGTTGCCACTGTCGAGGGCCTGCCGCACATTCGTCATGGTACTCAAATCCAGTGATTCAAAGAGGGAATTGATCTCTTGGGGAAAAGCCTGATATACTTCTGCTACCGTATTGATCTCTTTCCAACTTGTTTGTGGTTCCCGGGTTACTGCATCAACGCTAAACAATGTAAGTGTGGCCAGGCAAAGAATAGATTGAAAGAGGTATAGAAGTTTTGACTTCATGGACAGTTAGTTAATAAGTGTTGATTGGGCAACCGGGGATTTTGGTTGCAACTTATGGAGGTACAAATTACTGGGTGGGGGCAGGGCCCCTTCTCTGGGCCGGTCCCGGTTTCTATCCAGTGTCTCCCATTTTAATAAGAATCTGGTGTTATCCCGCTGAGGGTCCCCGATATCACTACTGGTGCGAATTTTCAAACCCGGGAATTTTCCTTCCGGTTGTAATTGTGCTTGAAAAGAGACGGGCCTTAACACCTCACCAATGGCACTGAAGTTGTTGTCCAGTAAAATTGAACCTTCACCATATTTAATATGCCAGTAGTCCACTTGATAGTTGTCATCAGGCCTTTTTTTAAACCCACGAAGTACTACCTCACTATTGATGCTGCCTCTTCCCTGGAATTCCCAGCGATAATCCCAGTCAGTTATCTGTTGGTATTCCCATTTCGATTGATGTATACGAGCGGTATAGAATTGGAGATTTCCGGAGGAATCGTATTTGTGGTAAACAAATACCGGATTTTTATGATCGTCCAGTACCATTTTAGCCGCTAAATTAATAATCCCTCCCCTGGGTGGAATGGGGTCCACAATGGTAAGTTTCTTTTCAGCAGTTACCGGTAAAGCGATAGGTTCCCCAAATGCATTATACCATTGGTTCAGATCAGGGCTTTTCATATAGGAAAGATCGTGATTGGTGGAACAATCGGGGGTATCCCGCCACACCCAGTAACTGTGATACCAGTTATCCTCACCCAGGGTTGGGATTGAGATGTAGGCATTCATTTGTCCCTGTCCATCGGTTAAAGGTGTATCCAGCAGTCTTGACCAGGTCTTTGTTTCGCATTGATAGATATTGAATACCTGGTTGCCATTGCCGCTGCCACCATCGCGATAGGTATAGACCAGTTCACCATCCATGGTCTTCATAAACTTCGGGTAGGTGGTACGGTCTTCCTGCTCCCCGGTCATAGCGGTAACCTGCTCCAGTGTGGTAATATCTCCCGGGACTGTGCTGCGAAAATAGGTGAGTGGGTGGGCATGAACATTGCCCGAAAGATGCAGGAATCCTTCCTTATCAATTTCCATAGTAATATAATTATGGCTGTCCCATCCCAATACCGTGCTGGTACCACCATGGGTATCCCGACTGGTTGCCTCCATAATATGCAGATTGAACTTATTATCCGCCAGGTGACGTTGCCCCACTACCATATTTCTATTGGCGTTGTAATAGGCAATATATTGCTGCTCGCCCCTGGTTAACAGGCAAAAGCCAACCGGATGGCCCGACCATACCGAATCTATCAGGATAGTGCTTTCCACTGCTTCTAACTGGTCTGTTTCATCTATGACCACCGGTGAGGAGGACGGTTCTTGCTGGCAACCCACCCAATGGGCTGTAAATACCAGCAGGATTATCAGGTAAAAGGGAATTGGGGTTTTAGATATCGGTATCATGGATGCTGGTTACAGTTTATTACAACACTACTTCCGGCAAACTGACCCTGAGGCAGATCGACCAATACCTGGCTGACCTTTTTCCCCTCATCCCAGAAGCTGTTAAAACTTTCATGCTTGCTGTCAATCCTTGCTGAAATGGAAAAACCCATTTGACCCAGTTCGCGGTTGGGGTCAGCCACCGATATCCGGTGGACCTCTCCCTCTTTCATTTTTACCACAATGATCCCCGGATTAGCAGCACGTAACGTTAGGTTATTGGTAAGAGCTATTTCGCCTGCTTTATAAAAAACCGCCTGTATCATATTTAACTGCTTATGGTGAACAGCCTGTAGTTCGGGAGTGTTTGAAAGTATTGTTATGTTCTTTTTTGAATGACCGGCTTCAAGCATTTCCAAGCTGGTTGCCGGTACAACGATGTACTGATAAGTTTCTTCGCTGGGAGCCTTACCGTGATCCAGCCAAAGTTTAAAGACATCCAGGCTCACTACTCCTTTGGGGGAGTCAGTTTGTTTGTTGATGGTATACCAGGACCCGGTGGCAGTATCGTTTTTAATATGCACCGTAGCTGGGCTAGTAAATACATACCCTATTCCATCCTGGAGTACCCAATCCACGTTTTCGTAGCGGTTTTCTCCTCTGGAAATCTCATTCCGTTGATCATTGACCGAAACAACCACCTGATCCCGCAACAGGCATTGGTTTAAGGTAGTCACAACCGGCAAGTCCTTCCTGGTAGAGATCCCTGCACCCAGGCATACATACTCCTGGTCAAAGAAGAACCATGCTTTCCTGGCAACCAGTGGATCATGGGGGCTTTTAAAGTCAAACCCCACCGCTCCATACTTTCCATCGGTAACCGCTCCTACAAAATCGGTAAGCCCTAGTTTTTGGATCTGATCCGGTGGCGGCAGAGATGGTTTTTGCAGAATGGTGGTTCCTGGGATCTTCTGAAAGTCAAAAACCGGTGCAATATCATAGTATTCATCCCCGGTTCTGGAAATATGATTGGTGCCATCCCCGCGGTGATGGTTGAGCAGCCCCTCGCTGTTATAGGGTTGTTCCATGTTGTAATTGCGGGTAGAATATAGCCGCACCGAAGTGAAGAAGTCAGGTCTTTGAAAGCTAAAATGCTCTGAATGCCAGTAGAATGTGGCATGGGAAGTAGTGGGTTTGGCGTTTTTGCTCCTGATATCAGCTATTTCCTGGATTTCATCGCGGCGGTATTCGGTGGTCAGCAACAGTTTGTCGGCGGTTTTGGAGTTGTAAGCATGCAGGGTATGCTCCCTGCTGATGCTGCGATTCTTTGCTCCCGGATCTGGATACTTGCCATACACAGCGGTTTTACAGATCCCATCCAGGAAATAATCTACCAACCGTTCCAACTGTTCATCGGAAAAGGCATATTTTGTCCCGGTCACATATACCGCCCATTCTACAAAGGCATCGGCATAACCCAAGCCATATGACAAGGTATTGTTTACCCCGTCCGCCCGATGATGAAAACTATTGTCGTACTGGATGCCCCTGCCTCCGGCGGACCGGTTTGCGAATCCACCTATAGTTTCCCTGAAACCATAACCGTACCAGGCGCCGATCCAGTCTACGTATTTTATTTCGGTTTCAATAACATGAATTACCTTTTCAAAGGTGGGGTCATCTCCCAGAAACAGCTGGTTTTTGGCCTGGATACTGGCAATCTTTATACGGTCACCTCCGGGTCTGGCACCACCTGCTTCGATGGTGGCCCGGTTAATTATGGGTTGGGTCATTTCTACCAGGTCCTGAGGCAATTCATCACCCACCAGTAGTAAAACCGCCACCAGGTTATTGGGTGTGCCAATCTGATTGTGCCACCAGTTGTCGCAAAAGTAATCCTGTTCTACCCAATTGCGCAGTGCCCTTTGCAGCGTCTTCATGGGTTTTGACCTGCCATGGTATTTTGAGGAGGGGTTTCTGTAAGCCTTGGCCAGCGTTACCATGTTTGCGGAATGTATTCTATGTTCAAAGCCGGTACGGGATACATCGGAATAATCGATCCCGGGCCAGGTTCCGTCGTCCTTTTGGGTAGAAATAAGGGTCTCTATCTGTTGATCGTCCATCGGGGTGTTCAACAATTCATCAACAATGCGAGTTTTGACCAGTTTGATGTCGCTAGCCTGCGGCTGGATTATCGCAATGTTTAGCAAGCTTGTAATAAGAAGTGCAATTACCATAAGGGTGACATATAAAACAAAGCCGTAATTACGGGGTAATTACGGCTTTGAGTGTATTATTTCAATTAATTATTATTGACCCCAACCAGGGTTCTGACCTAGATCAGGATTTTGAGAGATGGCATCAAGTGGAATTGGCCACAAGTAGTGCTTACCTTCATCAAATTCCGGAGTTTCGTAGTCAGTCCCCTTATAAACGTCAATGTATTCAACACCATCAACCATGGAGGAGCCAACCGTTACCTGACCATCAGGATCGATGCGGTTACGATTAGCAGCGTCCCAGCGCATTCCGTAGTCTTTCATTTCCAGTTTCTTACCTTGTTTCCAACGTCTCAGGTCGTCATATCGAAAGCCTTCCATGAATAACTCAATACGACGCTCCCGGCGAATCTCCACCAGTAATGGGGATATTCCGTCGTTAGCGTACCGGGGATCCAATGGTGGGTTCATAGTCAAATGAGGCATACCCACCCTGTCTCGCAGTAAATTGATGCTGATATCCAAATCACCCTGGGTAATGGTACCCAGTTCTGCCATGGCTTCAGCGTAGATCAGCAGTGCTTCTCCCAACCGTAAGATAATGGCAGGGGTTTGAGATGAATTATAGGAGGCATAAGCAGCTCCCACATCAAAGGTTTTGATGATATGGTACCCGGTGTATATGGTTTGACCGCCAGACATCCCTACTAAACGAGGATATGGGTTTATATCCGGAGCATGATTCCCGTATTGGTAAATGGCCTGATCGTCAGGATGCAGGATGGTTTGTCTCAAGCGCGGATCTCTGTTCTCAAATATGTTCTCGTAAACTTCATCTCCCTGGTACAGCGGTGATAAAGTGATAGGTAATCCATCTGTACACAAGTAATCCTCTACCATGCTCTTGGTAGCACCACCGTTGTAACCCCGGTGATAACTCTGTTCATGGTTGGTAAAAATGCCTCGCTCATATCTCCTCCAGTACATCACTTCCGGGACACCGGTCAGATCATCTTTAATCCGGTGCATCCCATTGTAGTTACGACCATCAGGATCGTTGGTATAAAGTGTGTAAGGACCATTGTCCATCAACTCCTTAGCAGCATCCGCAGCTACCTGCAACCACATATCAGCATCGCTTCCAACACCGTGGTATTTTCGCCAGGTACCTTCAAACAAAGCCACCCGTGCCTTAACCAGTAGTGCTGCCCAGCGATTGAGCCTTCCAGGACCACCGCCATCACCCCAATCGTCGGGTAACCACTCAGTAGCAAAGTTTAGGTCGTCCAGCACATTGGCCATTACGGTTTCACGGGGATCACGGGTTCCGTAGAGAATGTCCTCATCGTCAACATTCAATTCGGTATCTACCCACTGCACTTCCCCAAATCGACCAACCTTATCCGCATAAAACCAGCCGCGGAATAACCTGGCTTCACCGATATACTTATTTCGCACTTCATCGCTTACTTGGGCATTGCCATAATTGTCCATGCCCACATTGATGGCACGTACAAAATCCCATCCCTTATATCCATACCAAAACGGACTATTGGGAACGGTGTGTTTGCCCGCCCGTACTCGTTGGTAATTGTTGTGCCTGGAGTGCCGGGGAGCAGTGTTATCTGAAAAGCCAGAGTAATTCCAGATTCCGAAACGATGACTGTCAAATCCATCGTCAAAGCCCATCAGAATAGGTACATTATCGTCATTACGAGCAAGATCGTATATACTATTGTTATATACCATCAGGTCATTCTCAGTGTTCCAGAACGATTCGTTGCTGATTTCATCCAGCGGTTGTCGATCCAGGAAATCGTCGTTGCAACTAAATGACAGGAAAGTTGCAAGGACAATTAAACAAAGTCTATTAATATATTTTTTCATGTCTTTTCCGTTTTGGTTACTAGAAGGTAAGGTTCAAACCTAACGCATAGGAACGCTGCTTGTAGTATTCCTGTTCCAAAGTTGGTCGTACTTCAGGATCAAGCGGCTTACGCATCTTAGTAGCTTCCCACAAATTCATTCCGGCAAAATAAACCCTGACATTCTCCAGGCCAATTCTGTCAATCAAACTGGTGGGCAGGTTGTATGCAAGAGTTAAGTTTTTCAAACGGATATACGAAGCATCCTGAACATACCTTGTTTGTTCATGTACATTCTGCTTGGTATTGGTGGAAATATGAGGAGCCGGGAAATAGGCATTCCGGTTTTCTTCGCTCCAGGTATCGGTAACATAGTACCATTCAACATGACCGGCGTTAAATGGATAGAATGCTACCCAGTTGCCGTTTGGCGGCCAATATTGGCGTTTCAGCACGCCCTGGAAGAAAACGGATAATGAGAATCCCTTCCACTGAGTAGCTCCGGTTAATCCGAAGGTATAACGTGGCTGCTCGTTGGCTATAACTCTCAAATCCCCTGGATTGCTCAAGGTACGGTCTCCCTGTGTGATGGCGTTATCGCCATTCAAATCCGCATAGCGAATGTCCCCGGGTCGCCAGTTGGCTCCATCCGGTACTGCAGACTGGTCCGCGGCACTGGCCACTTCATCTTCCGTTTGGAAAATGCCCTGGGTTTCGTATCCCCACAGGTCACCAATTTTGTAACCTACGTAGTACTCGTCGATTGATCCCGTTGGATTGTCGTACTTGGTGATTTCACTCTGGTTATCCGCCAGGGCCAGTGTCACACTGTAGTTCCAATCTTCGTTAATCCTGTTTTGCCAGGTTGCGGCCAATTCCCAACCTTTGGTTCGCAGGTCAGCAGCATTGGCTTCCGGTGCATCGGTTCCCAGAATGCTGGGAAGGGCTACGGATGTCAACATGTCTTTAGTATCTCGTCGGTAAATATCAAATGATACATCCAGACGGCTGTCCAACAGGGTGAAATCCAAACCGAAATTCAAGGTCTCCACGGTTTCCCAGGTCAAAGTGGGACTCACTAGCCCGGCAGCTGAAACAGCTGGAGATCTTGAGCCCGCTGAGAACATATACGGGCTGCTATAGGAACCCATAGTAGGGATATAGGGATAGAAATCCTGGTCTGCCAATTCGCTGTCTCCAGCGGCATTTTGCAACAACTGATTACCCAATTGCCCCCAGGAAGCCCTTAATTTAAGGTTATCCAACCATCCGGAGGTACCGCTCATAAAGGCTTCGTTTGACATTCTCCATCCTACTGAAAATGAAGGGAAGAAACCAAATCGATCATCCTCCGGGAACCTTGAAGTACCATCGTAGCGGCCGTTAAGCTCCACCAGGTAGCGGTCCTTATAGGCATAGTTGAATCGGTAGAATGCCCCTCTCAAAGCGATCTCTCTTTTACCGCCGTAGGTTTGCTGACTACCAACGGTAGCGTTCAAATTGGTTATCTGGGGAGTGATCAGTGAATAAGCCTGGGCCCCGATCCAATTATAAACCCCCCACTCCTGGTTGTATCCAACCATTCCTTTCAGGTAGTGTCCACCATCAAGGTCCAGGGTATAATCCGCATAAGCATTAAATACAAAATACTGATCATTTCTGGAGAAGTTTTCGATGTAGTCGGGATTGCTGAATCCTTCTACTATGTTCAATGCGCTCAGATCGCCGTTTTCCAGTACATTAACCTTACTGCGTACATTCTGATCATCCCAGTAAAAGAAATTGGCGGTGAAATCACTTCTTATTCTCAGACCTTTAATGGGAGTGAGTGTAATACCCTGGGTAAGAAAGATGTCATTCTTGGTGAAGGTGTCACGACCTCCCTGCTCCAGGTAGGGCAGAAAGTTTACACTTTGAAAATGCATTCCGATGTACTCTTCGTAATCAGCCCTGTCACCTGGTGTCAGGTAAGAGTCTAGATCCGGAAAAGTTATAGGGTTCAATGGGTTTACCCGGGCAACAGTATTGATATTCACATCCCAATTGTAGAAATGTGGCTCATCATTCCTCTCCGTGGTAATTAAGGCACGGCTATCCAGTCCCAGCCAATCATTGACCTTGAATTCACCTTTCAACAGTGCATTGTACCTTTTGAAATTTTGGTTTTTATCACTGTTTTTCAGGTATCCATCTTTGTTCAGGTGCCCGAAAGAGACATAATAATTGGCTTTGTCGGACCCCCCTGAAACCGACATGTCGTATTTCTGCTGGGGTGCTAAATCCGTAAGGATCTGATCCTGGTAATTGTTGTAGCCATAGAATCTAAGAGAGGTACCAACTACACCCCAGGCCAGGGCATCCCTTTGGTCCGGCGACGCTTCACTCCAGGCCCTGGTACCGTCGATATAATCCTGATCAAACCCGTTTCCGTTGGTTCTGTAAGTAGCCAAATCCCGTGCTTTTACATACTCATAAGGATCGGTTATGGGATCGATAAACATGATTGGCTTGGAAGCGGCAAATTCAGCGTTAAACGAAACATTGATCTTGTCTCCTGCTTTACCCTTTTTGGTAGTTACCAGGATCACCCCAAAAGCAGCCCTGGCACCATAGATAGCGGAAGCGGCTGCGTCTTTCAAAACACTAATGTTTTCGATGTCATTAGGGTTTAAACGGTTGATATTGCCTGGTACACCGTCAATAAGAATTAAAGGTTGCCCCCCGTTGATTGAATTAAACCCCCGGATGTTGAAATCCGTACGGGTATCGGCCGGGTTACCGTTCCTTATGTCAATATTCAGGTTAGGTACCACACCCTGAAGTCCTTCACCTACATTTACGATAGGCCGGTCTTCCAGTACTTCACCTTTAGCAACACCAACTGCTCCGGTCATGTTTACCTTTTGCTGGGTACCATAACCCACCACCACAATTTCATCCAGTGCAGTCACATCTGATTCCATTTCCAGGTTGATCTCGGTTTGATTCCCGATAGCCACCTCTCTGGTTATGTAACCCACCGAACTGAACACCAATACGTCCTCACCGGTAGGTACAGTTAGCCTGTAATTACCGTCGACATCCGTTACGGTTCCGGTGGTGGTACCTTTTACCAGTACGTTCACACCTGGCAATCCACCGGTTTCGTCGGTTGAAGTAACCGTACCGGAAATTGTTCTATTTGCTTGTGCAATTCCATCATGCAGACTGAAAAATGCCAGCATGAACAGGACTCCACAAAATGGCGCTATTCGAGCCACTTGTAATAGTCGAATTAGTTTCATAATGAATGATTTAGTTTAAAATTTTTAGTTGATTAGAAAGAGCTGCATTCTTGATACAACATCTCTGATTGGCTTAGTTATTTTTCATACCATAGGCGTTATTTTTGGTTGGAAATAGGTTAGTTATTTAGGGTGTGACTTGAAGCTGATTAAGTTAAGTTCTGGGTGAATAGAAATTTCCAGTCATTGCCAATTTAACAGCACAGGAACGCTATAACCCCAACTAAATATTAATTAGCTAAAAAAACCTGTAAAATTCAAACAATTGTGCAACCGGAAGCAACCTTTTTACTTTATTGTCCGTTGCTGGGGCCCAAAGTGGTTTAAGGCAAAACCAATTGTTGCAATACGGAAGTTAGAAAAATCAAATAAGGTTGAGCATTTTTTCAGTGGCCTTTATGGCAGAAACCGTTTGATCCGAATCCAGCCCACGGGTGGTGAACTCCGACCCTTCATGCTGCCAGGTGATGATAGTTTCGCATAGGGCATCGGACCGGCTTCCCGGAGGGATACGAACTGAGTAGTCCGTCAATTGAGGTAATTGTATTTTTTTGCGTTGATAGATTTTATGTAGCGCGTTGATGAAGGCATCGAACTGGCCGTCACCCTGAGCGTTTTCTTCAAAGGTTTTTCCATCGATTTCTACCAGTACTGTAGTGGAAGGTTTCAGACCTTTGGAATGGGTAAGCACATAGGACCTGATAAATATCTTATTCTTAAACGAGTCGCTATCCAATACATCGGATATAATATAGGGCAGGTCTTCCTTAGTGACTGTCTCTTTTTTATCTCCCAGCTCAATAATGCGTTCGGTCACTTTTTTCAGCTCCTCTTCATTTAGCTCCAGTCCGAGTTCTTGCAAATTCCTTTGAATGTTGGCTTTACCGGAGGTTTTTCCCAGGGCATATTTGCGTTTCCTGCCAAAGCGTTCCGGCAGCAGGTCATTGAAATAAAGATTTTTTTTGTGATCGCCATCGGCATGAATACCGGCGGTTTGGGTAAATACATTGTCTCCCACAATGGGCTTATTGGCGGGGATTCCGATACCGGTAAAGTTTGATACCAGCCGGCTTACCTTGAACAGGGCCTTTTCATTGATATCGACGGCAATTTCCGGCATAAAGTCGTTTATAACCGCCACCACACTGGCTAATGGCGTATTGCCCGCTCGCTCTCCCATTCCATTAACTGTAAGGTGAATACCCTGGCAACCGGCACGTAGTGCTTCCATAACATTGGAAACACTCAGGTCATAATCGTTATGCCCATGGAAATCAAAATGGATATCAGGGTATCTTTCTACCACGGATAAAATATAGCGGTAGGTTTCTCCCGGAGTTAAAATTCCCAGGGTATCGGGAAGTAGGATTCTTTTAACCGGCTGGCTGGTTAAAAAGTCCAGGAAATCGAAAACGTAATCCCTGGAGTTACGCATGCCATTACTCCAATCTTCCAGGTAAACATTGGTTACAATTCCCTGCTTCTGGGCGCTTTTTAACACCTGGGCGATGTCGGAGAAGTGCTCTTCGGGTTTCTTCCGAAGTTGATGGGTCAGGTGATTTAGGGAACCCTTGGTAAGTAAGTTTTGAACTCTCGCACCGGCTTTCCGCATCCATTTCAAAGAAGCACCTTTGTCCACAAAGGTCAGTACTTCCACTTTGTCCTGGAATCCGTTTTCCCTGGCCCAGGCAATAATGTTGTTCACCGCTTCAAATTCACCTTCACTCACCCGGGCAGAAGCTACTTCCAGCCGGTTTACCTTAAGCTCTTCCAACAATAATTTTGCCAGGGTGAGTTTTTCGGAAGCAGAAAAGGAGACTCCGGAAGTCTGCTCTCCATCGCGGAGGGTAGTATCCAATATTTCGACGGTCCTTTTCATGTTGAGTGGGTATTGCGATCCGGATTATAATCTATTTCCTGTTCGCTTGCAGGCGATGGGCTAAAGCCCCTATCCGGACCAGGTAGCTTGGGCTGTTATGGTAAAATCGTGCTTTCAACGATTATTAAGTCGGGATGACTGGATTCGAACCAGCGGCCCCCACGTCCCTAACGTGGTGCGCTAACCGGACTGCGCCACATCCCGATATTGAGTTTGAGTTTGAGTTTGAGTGTGAGTGTGAGTTGTCGAACAGTTGTGAGAGCGACTACCCACGGTCACAATCAAGCCACAATATTACACATTTTTCTTATGAAAGAAAGACATAAAATGACTGGCCCTGGATTTTGTCAAATCAATGAGAAAAAATAAATCATTAAATTCATCAATCATTTAAACCTAGATCCGGCAGGGCCGTTTTAGAACTTCACGGAGTATTGTAACATACCTGTGGTGGACCCTGATATTTGATCGGAGCGCTTAAACATTTCAAATTAATAACATGTCCATAAACAGCACAAATCCCTATAATGGGGAATGCCTGGAATCATTTGAGCAATTTTCCGAAGACAAGATTACCAGGATTATTGACCAGGCACAAAGAAGGTTCCAAACCTGGAGGACCACCGATTTTGTACATCGTGCCCGGCTGATGAGTAATTTGGCCAATTTGCTCAGGCAGGATAAGTCCGGGCTGGCTGAGACCATCACTTTAGAAATGGGAAAGCCAATAACCGAGTCGGAAGGCGAGGTGGAAAAATGTGCCTGGGTGTGTGATTTTTACGCGGAGCAGGCACAGTCCTTCCTGGAACAGGAATTGATCACCACAGATGCCAGTAATAGCTGGGTACAGTATCAACCATTGGGACCGGTATTGGCAATTATGCCCTGGAACTATCCATTATGGCAGGTCTTTCGATTCGCTGCCCCCGGTGTCATGGCCGGAAATGTGGGTTTGCTAAAGCATGCCTCAAATGTCACCAGAAACGCTTTGAATATTGAGGACCTCTTTTTAAAGGCGGGGTTCCCGGAAGGCGTATTCCAAACCCTGGTGATTAGCTCTGAGCAGGTCAAAGGAGTAATTGAAAATGATGCAGTAAAGGCAGTGACTTTAACCGGCAGTGAAAAGGCAGGCGCCAGCGTAGCGGCAATTGCTGGTAGAAATATCAAAAAATGTGTTCTGGAGTTGGGAGGAAGCAATGCATTTATCGTGTTGGACGATGCTGACATCGATCATGCGGTAGCGACGGGGGTTCAATCGAGGTTTCAAAACACCGGACAAAGTTGTATTGCAGCCAAACGATTTTTGGTACATCAATCCGTGTATGATGAGTTTTTAGGCAAGTTCATGGATCGAGTGAAAAACCTGGAGACAGGCAATCCCCTGGAGCAGCATGTTGAAATCGGGCCTTTGGCCAGGGAAGACCTGGCAACCGAGTTAGACGAACAGGTTAAATCCACTGTTGCACAAGGGGCAAGAGTATTAACTGGAGGAGAGCAGCAGGGTGCAAGGTACAGCCCCACAGTGCTGACAGGTGTTTATCCCGGGATGCCCGCTTTTGATGAGGAATTGTTTGGCCCGGTAGCGCCAATTCTTTCGGTGAAGGACGACGAAGAGGCCCTGCGGTTGGCCAATCATTCCAGTTTTGGTCTGGGTGCAACTGTGTGTACCAGGAGCTTGCAAAGAGCACAAAATTTCATCGATGGAATTGAGGACGGTGCTGTATTTGTAAACGCGTTGGTTAAATCCGATCCGCGTCTGCCATTCGGAGGCACCAAACGTTCGGGATTTGGTCGGGAATTATCCCATCACGGTATTAAGGAATTTACCAATGCAAAGACGGTATTTATCAATTGACTTAAACAGTTTGGAGGTAAACAACCCGGCCCTGGTCCAGACAGGTGTGCGTATATTTTTCATTGATGAAAAATAATCCTTAGATTAAAGATTGATTTACAGATTTATCCACCATGAAAAGAAGAAACTTTATCCGGAAGTCATCAGTGCTGGGGGCTAGTACCTTACTTACCAATAATGCCGTATGGCCGGCGGTAAGGCGGATTTCCCCCAATGATAAATTGCAAATAGGGGTCATCGGCTGCAATGGTATGGGCTGGTCCAACACCAACTCCATATTAAAGATGGACGATGTTGACCTGGTGGCAATATGCGATGTGGACCAAAGTGTTATTGACAAAAGACTGGCTAGTTACCAGGAGCTGAGAACAAATAAACCAGAGGTATATCGTGACTACCGGGAACTGCTTAACAATCCGGAGATCGATGCGGTAATAATCGGAACCCCGGACCACTGGCATTGCCTGCCCATGGTAGAGGCGGTACAGGCGGGTAAACATGTCTATGTGGAAAAACCAATAGCCAATACCATCGAGGAATGCAGGATCATGGTGGATGCCGCCAGCAAATCCGGGAAAGTGGTACAGGTGGGGCAGTGGCAGCGCAGCGGCCCTCATTACCGGAAAGCCATTGACATTGTTCGTTCAGGCAAACTGGGAAATATCAGGCTGGTAAAAGTATGGGCCTATCAGGGTTGGATGGAACCGGTGCCAGTACTGCCGGATGAAGCGGTGCCTGAGGGCGTAGACTATGATTTTTGGTTGGGACCCGCCCCGAAGCGACCATTTAACAAAAACAGATTTCATTTCAATTTCAGGTGGTTCTGGGACTATGCCGGTGGTCTGATGACGGACTGGGGAGTTCACGAAATCGATATTGCCCTTTATGCCATGGAAGCCAATGCCCCCATTTCAGTAATGGCATCCGGTGGAAAGCTAGCTTATCCTGATGATGCCTCAGAGACACCTGATACCCTGCAGACGGTTTATCGCTACGATGGATTCAGCATGCTTTGGGAACACGCCACCGGAATCGATGGCGGACCTTACGGAAGGACCGAAGGTATTGCGTTTATTGGTAACAACGGTACACTGGTGGTCAACCGTCAGGGGTATGAGGTAATGGTTGAAAAGTATCCCAGGGGTTATGCCGAAAGGGGAGAGCCCAAAATGGAGCCTATAGAAAGGTTTAAAAAACCGGGAGATCTGAACTATCTCGACCTGCATACGCAAAATTTTGTGGAAGCTATTAAAGCAAATGATGTTTCTTTGCTCAATACCCCCATAGACTCGGGAAGCGTGGCGGCCATTAATGCGCAAATGGGAAATATTGCCTATAAGACGGGTGAAAAAGTCTTTTGGGATCCTCAAGCCGGTGATTTCAAAAAGAATAAAGAGGCCAGTAAACTGATCAGGGCCCGCTATAACGGCGATTGGAAACTGCCTTCTCTCTGATCAATTAGGAGGTTGCTGCCAGAAGATCCTCAGGATCTCTGCCTGACCACCCCCCGGATTGTTTTCCACGGTGGTTTCCACGGTATCCCCTCCCAGGCTCTGGTAAAACTTTCTGGCCTTATGGTTCTCTTTTAATACCCAGAGGTACATTTTAAACTGATCGTCTGTTTTGCTGACTCGTTCAGCACAATGTCGCAACAGTTGCCTTCCTATACCCTTTCGCTGCCAATCCGGATGTACATGCAGGTTGTCCACCAATGATCCGTAGTTGTTATCGTGATTCAGATATACGCAACCAAATCCGCAGAGTAGGTTCTGGTCGTTGGCCAGGATAATATATTGATCTTTGGAGGGATTCTGGAATCTTCTTTCCCACACCGATAATCGCTCATGGATTACCTCGTGGTCGAGATAGTCATCGCTAAAAATACCCCGATAATGCACCTGCCAGCTGTAGGCGTGCAGTCTGGCAATGGCTTCGCAGTGTCGGTCGGTAGCCACACTGTATTGTATCTCCATAAGGACTGAAATTTAACTGATCGATGAAAAGCTCATGATCAGATTTAAATTTACAAAAATCGAATGGCTTGCAGTTAGGGTCTGAAGAGTTTCTGTCTACCAGATCCAATCGTGATTGAATAGGAACTGGCAATGAAATATTAAAACACTAGGGGATGTAGCTGACAGGTTGCGTCCAGGCAAATTGTTGCTGAATATTTTCAACTGGGTTTGGCGGCGGCTCATCTAAAATGATCTTTGCGCGGACGAACAACAAATCCGGTGTCAATTCAAATTCAGCACTATATCCTGTGACTTCTTTCAAAACCGCGGTTTCCGAATCCTGCAGTCCACATCCGATAAACTGGATTGTATAACTAACGGCATTTGGAGCCACTTCCACCGCTAACAGGTTGTTCCTGAAGGCTACATTACTAAGTGTAACTCCGGTGGAGGCGTAGAACTGACCTCTTTCCATGGATTCAATCAGGGATGAAGGGGTCAATGAATCGGCTTCCACCCAGATCCAGCCCCGTCCCGAATTGCTCCACTGACTGCCAATGGTATGGTAATGATGGCTGTCGTCTGTGGCCAACCCATACAAAGGCGGCTTGCCGTTATTTAAGTAAGCGATATTGATCTGGTCCCACATGGTTTCAGTGTCAATATGCACCGAGTCTCCGAGATTATATACAGCGGGGTGTCCGTTGAACACTTCGAAAAATTGTTCTCCCTGCAGCGCGATCATATCTTCTACAGTGATAGCATAATGGAAATTGGGGTGATTGATATGAATTATCATAGGTTCACCGGTGATTTCTCTTTGCTGGAGTACGGCATTAATATTATTCTGGAGTACTTCTGTCACACTACTTCCACCCTGTGGCTTGATCACATTAAGCAGGTTAGTAGCATTCAGGTGTAAGGGTTTGCCTTCGAACTGGTCGGAGATTTCTTCCGCCTGCAGGATAAGAAATTTACCGGATTCCTCGAACAGTGATCTGTATTCCTCCAGGGTCTTTAACCTCACCCGGATCGAATCAGCTTCCTGTTGGTAATCCACCCACTCGGGTCCAAATTGATCCAGGTATTTTTCAAAAGCATAATGGCTCAGGCTGTCATCAACCTGTTTCCAGAATTCACCCTGGGACAAACGATTATGGTCTGAAAGTGAAATGAAATGATAGCCATGCTTTTGATACCAGTCCATGATTGCTTCGGGATACTCATCGCCGTCACTCCAGTAACTGTGGGTATGCAGGTTTCCCTTGAACCACCGTTTGTCTTCTACTTGTAGCTCCTGGGCTCCATTACAGGCCGTTAAAAGTATTAGGGCAAAAAGGAATAGCCTGGCTCCGATGGCTAAAACCCTTACAAGCGGGTACTCCGTGGTTGCAGGTCAGTTAGGGTACCAATCTTGATGGGTTCCCCACTTTCGATACTTTTGCGGGCCGCTATTCCAATCAGAATAGACATAGCACCATCTCTTACTCCGGCTGCCCGGTCAAAAGGGTCGTTTTGTTCGGGATGGACAAAGATCTTGTCGTGAAGTCTTTTATCTCCACCTCCGTGACCTCCTTTTTCAAAAGCCACATTGACCGTCTCAAAATCATTCCACAACTTATGAACGATCAGCGGCTCGGATTCCATTTCATCCTGCCCGGTCTGGTCCATCTCCCGGGTGTGCATTTCCGCCTGACTTACACTTACCTGCTTCTGGTAAGGAATATCCAGCCAGGCCTCAAGTCTGCCTTCGGTGCCGTTGAAGGCTGCACGCCAGCCTTCAAACGGGCTGTATGTAGTCAATGAATAGTTGAGAATGGTATTATCGCCGTATTTTACCTGTGCAGACATTTTGTCGTATATATTGATCTCATCCCTGAACAGACAATTGTCCCTGATATAACCATCGTATTTTTCGTTATCAACGTACAATTTCATCATGTGATCGCTTTTGGTAATGTCCCAATGAAAATCACAATTGGACTTATGAGAACAGGTTCGGCAATTATCTCCCCTGAAAGGTCCATTTGAACCGTAATATTCCAGGTCTCCATATGCAAATACCTCCTGGGGGTCTGAATCAATCCACCAGTTTAGCAAGTCAAAATGATGTGTTGCTTTGTGCACCCATAAAGTACCTCCGGCTTCACGCAGCCCGTGCCAACGTCTAAAATAGGAAGCTCCATGATAGGTATTCAAATACCAATGGAAATCAACCGAGGTGATTTTTCCTATGGCCCCATCTCGCAGCAACTCTTTGATCTTGGTTGCGTAGGGGCTCCATCGATAGTTAAAGCCAACAATCAAATTCTTGTTGGATCTCCTTTCCGCGTCAATTATTTCCTGGCATTTATTTTCGTCTGTGGTCAGCGGTTTCTCAGTTAACACATCACAGCCCATGTCAAGGCCTTTGATAATAAACTCATGATGGGTAGAATCCTTGGTGGTAACGATCACCAGCTCCGGTTTGGTCTCATTGACCATTTGCTCGAAGTTGGTAAATGTTGGACATTTGGCACCAATATATTTTTTCCCGTACTCCAGTCGCCCGGGGTTAATATCACATAATCCTACAAACTCCAGAATATCGCTGTATTGTTCAACCAGGCGTTTGCCCCAAAAACTATTACCCCTGATGCCAGTGCCTACCAGTGCTA
>JAUIKU010000101.1 GCA_030430675.1 Bacteroidia bacterium
CCAGAGAAACACCGTACAGGAGGTTTATGACCGGGTAGAAGAAGATATGTTAAAAGGTATTGAAATGGTGGATGAAAGTTTTTTTGCCAATTCAGGGAAATACCATTTCAACTTAAATGCAGCTTTGGCTTTTGCCTCAAGATTCTACCTGTTCAAGGGAGACCATGCCAAATGTTTAGAATACAGCAACCAGCTTTTAGGTGCCAATGCCTCAAGCCTGATCAGAGATATGACCTCTACGGATTACCAAAATGCCAGCTCTTCAATTACCGGTTATCCCCAGTTGTATTCTTCTCCGGATCAACCCAGTAACCTGTTGTTGATGCGAAAAATTTCATTGGTACAACGAACAGATTTTGCCCATGGACCACTTTCCAGCTTTTACGGCGACCTGTTTGCCTCCAACCCGTTTCTGGCAGCCACGGATACCAGGGAAAACCCGGCTTTTGTCAAAGGAAGCAATGCATTGTTTCCTGTTCGGTACGAAAGCTTGTTCGAAAGAAGTAGTCTCAATAGCAATGTGGGATTTCCTTATCATATCAATCTGGCTTTTAGGGGAGAAGAAGTACTTCTCAACAGAGCGGAGTCTTACGTCATGCAAAACCGACTTAATGATGCTCTGGATGACCTGCAGTTACTTACAGATAACAGGTATACCGGGAGTGATTTGATACTCAGCATGGAAGTAATAAGAGATTTCTTCGGCGCTACCGGTAATCCTTTTGTATCCGATCAGGACCTTCTTTTAGAATACACAATACTGGAAAGGCGCAAAGAATTCATCGCCCAGGGATTGCGCTGGTTCGATATTAAACGATTTGAACTGGAGGTAGAGCATGTTCTGGCTGATGGATTTTCAACCATCAGGCTGGAATCGGATGATTTGAGGAAGGTATTGCAAATTCCGGAATCTGCAATTGATGTGGGCGGTCTAAAACCAAATCCCAGGTAACATGAAGGGAATCTTTTCTAACCATAGTACAAAGGCCAATAGCAGACTTTCTATGCTGCTCCTGATGTTGTTGCTTGCCTGCTACTCCGATGAATCACTGGATGTGCCGGCAAACCCGGACAATCCGCCCACAAGCGATCTTGATATTTATATAGATGAGAATTTTATCCAGGAGTATGGGATGGCCATTCGTTATAAATTTGAGGACCGCTTTATCGATCCATTCCAAAGAGTGGCCCCCACGGCATTGGAAGCGGTAAGGCCCATGCTTGATTTTGTGGAAGACTTCTGGATCGGACCCTACGTGGAGGTAGAAAATGGTGAAACGTTTTTCCGGAAACATGTTCCCGCGGAAATAGTGTTTCTGGGAGGTTTGATCTTTAACGAAGACGGTACGGTAACTTTGGGTACTGCCGATGCCGGGGTGCAGATAACCTTTACCAACGTAAATGCCATTGACAGGGATAATCGCGATTGGGTTGATCTGCAATTGCAGACCGTCTATCATGAGTTTGCTCATATTGTGCACCAGAGATATAAATTGCCCCAGGCATTTGAAACCATTTCACCCAATGGATATACCAGTCCGGGTTCCTGGTTTAATTTACCAAATGAAGAAGCACTACAGCGGGGATTTGTATCTCCTTATGCTACCAGTTCACCCAATGAGGACTTTGCTGAAACGGTGGCTTTTTACCTGTTTGATACGGAATTCATATCATTCTATTTAACTGATGAAGAAGACTGCGAAGATACCGATTGTACCGCTCGCAATGAAGGCAGGGAACTGATCAGGCAAAAGTTAAGCGCCATTGAAGCACACTATGAAAAATTTACAGGGGTAGTACTGGCGGATGTCAGGGCAGCGGTGCAACGAAGATTATAGCCAATGATGAAGTCGTTTGGGAAACTTATAATTGTAACTATATTTCTAGCCGGTTGTACCGGGGATGACAGCCCCAATTTGCCGCCTTATGAAGAGCGGGTGAATAATGCCATAACCGAACTGCGCACTGACCTAACCGCCCCAACCAATGGCTGGAGGGTGGAATACCAGCCAGTTCCGGAATCCGGTGTTTTCCTGGTGCTAATGGAATTTGATGACGAACAGGTCAGACTGCGGTCAGATGTTGGAGCCAACGACGGATACTTTTTTGACCAAACTATTCCATATCGTCTCGATAGCGGTTTGGGACTAGAATTGATACTGGAAACATATTGCGTCTTTTCATATTTATTTGAGCAGGACCAGGCCACATTCGGAGCAGAATTCGAATTTGTCTTTAAGGAGAAAAATGGAGAAAATCTGGTATTTGAAAGTAAAACAGATCTGAACAATCGAACAGAGTTGGTATTTGAGCCGGCCAATAGTGATGATGATGATCTTTTTTCCCGGGAGATTGCTGAGAACCTCGATGCATTCAGTACGGTTACCCCGCAGGCGCTCACTCCGGAGACACCACAACAGCAAATAATACTGGAAGATTTGGGAATATCTGTATTCTGGTCCCTGGATAATCAAAAAAGGAATATTGTAAGTCAGTTTGCCGGAGAAGGTACTACAGTTGAAGAAATTATTAGTAACGGTGGAATTTTGTTAAATCACAGTTCCGGATATGCACTGTTGGATGGATTCTTGGTATTGGAAGAGCCATTGATATTTTCATTGGGTGGCCGCAATATTACCATAGATCGACTTGGGTTAGAGGATTTTGATATGAACGCGCCTAACCCCTGTCCCTCCGAACCAAGTAATTACCCAAGGTATCGTGGCTTTACTCCGGGACTGGGAGATATTACTATGCTGAGTACCTTGCTGAGCGGTACCGGGCAGGGTTTTCAGGAAAGTGTATACACGGTAAACGTGTTGTTCCTGTTCGACGATGAAGGCAATAGCCTTTCGGAAGACGGGATAATTGCGGAGCGCTTTCCCGACGCCAGTGGCTTTGCTTTTTTGTATGGAGTGGAGCTTACCAATCCGGATATTCCCATTTATTCAGTAGGGATTATCTTTGAAGATGGTGAAATCTTCCTTAGGGAGTTTGAACCGACAACCACTGAAATAAACCGGGTGGAGATTGAACTAAAAAATAACTTTTATCATTCAGGCACTCCTAAACCCGGAGACCAGCAGGGTTTGATTGCAGTTACGGACGAGATCTTCGCAGGCGGCATCACCTACGCTTTCGAGTTCCCGGTATCGGGTGTTACAGTGTTCCGGTTGTTCAACCCCTGCAATCAGTATGAGGTATTCCTGGTGAATTAGCGGCTCCTGGTCAGGAAGTTCCAACCAAAGCTAAATTCGCACAAACTCGAAGTCTATATCAGCCGGTTCATCAGTGCCATCACCGTCGAAGTCAAATCCCGCTGAGCCATTTCCTCCCGATACCATGAGATCAGGTTCACTATGGGTTATGCTGAAATACTCCCATTCTTCAGGATCATCATCAAAGAATATTACCAACAGATCCTCATCAAAAGCCATACGCCCAGTGACATTTTCGGGAGTTTCACCTTGTTGGGTTATGGTTAAGGTGAATCTCCCGGTGCCTTGAATATTAAGGGTAACGGAGCCGCCTTCCGCAACAACGTCAACGGCTACTACGGGGCCGGTAGTATTTCCGAACAGGGCTTTGGTGGCATTCCAGTTACCGGTGAGCGCCGAGATGGAGGTATTGGTGCCCACTAATGAAAATTCATCACCCTCTCCATCATCACAGGAGACCAAAATCGAACAAATAAAAAATAGAAGGTTAAAAAGATACGCTTTCATGATTAGTGATTTGGTTTATTATTATTCGCCTGCCTTATCCAGCAGGTTCATTTCCGTATCATTCAATTTGAGCTTGGTGGCTTGGATATTCTCCTCCATCTGCTCAATGGTGCTCCCCGAAATTATCGGGATAATCCTGGTATTGTGATGCATTATCCATGATAATACCAGCTGCCCCAGGGAACATCCTTTGGCTTCGGCCAGCGATTTTAAAAGTGCCATTCTCAGGGAGTTATCGGTAGTGCGATAATCTTCAGGCAGTGGCTTATCCGGATTTGAATAAACCCCTGACAGTAAGGTGGAATAAGCTAATAATGTTATGTTCTTATTTAATTCAGCAAGTTGCATCATTTCTTCACTCAACAGCTTTTGCATCCACAGATCGGCATTTCGTTTTGGCCTCAGATACGAGTATTTCTGCTGGATACAAGAATAAGATATATGGCCATTATTCTTGCTTAAATCCAGGCACTGCTGGATTCTCCAGGCTGAAGTATTGCTGATACCGGCAAACCGTATTTTTCCCTGTTCTTTAAGCTTGGTAAAAGCTATGAGGCGTTCTTCCACCGGGGAATCCAGAAAATCTATATGGGAATACAGGAGGTCAATATAGTCCGTTTGTAACCGCTTCAAACTGCTTTCAACCGAACGCATAATAGATTGATAAGATAACCCTTCAAAGCTGACTGTATCCAGGTCGCCGTGATAGCTGGTAGGCCGTGCTCCGCATTTGGTGGCAACAATGAACTGCTCCCGTTTTTGGTGTTGCAACCAACGACCTATTACTGTTTCACTTTCATCCCCGGTGGCACCCTCCACCCAGAAGGCGTAGTTGTTGGCAGTATCTATAAAATTACCACCGGAGGCTTGATAGTGGTCCAGCAGTCCCGCGGATTGCGACTGGTTGAGCTTTGTCCCGAAATACATGGTTCCCAAACAGAGTTCTGAAACCAATTGGCCGGTGTTTCCAAAAGGGATTTTTTTCATATGGTGAACTCAGGTCTTGAAATTACCAACATTTTCAGCTGTTTGTTGAAGATAAAAGATTTTTGCAGATTATGAATTACCTTGTAATGCAATATATCAACTCTGAAACCTTATGAGTCCACGGAGTAAACCGGTAAAGGATCATTTAAGTCCATATTTTGAGGCCATAATCTAATGCCAGTTGCTGACCTGGTAGTATTTTTCTTATACCTTACCTCTGTGGTCGCTATTGGGGCCTATTTTTATACCAGAAACAAAACTTCCGCTGCTTTTACTTTGGGCAATCAGGCAGTTCCCACCTGGGTGGTTTCCCTGTCTTTCTTTGCCACCTTTGTTAGTAGTATCAGCTACCTGGCATTACCGGGAAATGCTTATCAGGGAAACTGGAGCGCTTTTACGTTTAGTTTGTCCATTCCTATCGCCGCAGTTATTGCCGTTAAAGTTTTCGTTCCCCTGTACCGTAGGGTACAGAGTCCATCCGCCTATACCTACCTGGAGCAACGATTTGGTTTATGGGCTCGCATGTATGCTTCTGTTATGTATTTATTGACCCAACTTATGAGAATAGGTACCATCCTGTATTTAATGGCACTAACGGTAAATACAGTGTTTGAGTGGGACCTGGTAACAATAATTTTATTTACCGGAGGAATTGTAGCGATATACGCCACCCTGGGAGGTATTCAGGCGGTGGTCTGGACTGATGCCATTCAGGCCCTGGTGCTAATTGGTGGGGCACTTATCTGCACCGTTTACTTGTTTACGGGAATGCCCGAAGGTCCCGGTCAGATTTTCAAAATTGGCATTGAGCAGGGTAAATTCAGCCTGGGTAGTTTTGATTGGAATATTGCCGAGCCCACGGTATGGGTGATTTTGTTTTATGGTATTTTCGTCAACCTTCAGAACTATGGCGTGGACCAGAACTACGTGCAGCGCTATATGATAGCGCGTTCCGAAAAAGAGGCCTCCAGGTCTGCTTTTTGGGGTGGAATGTTGTATATACCGGTTTCCATGATGTTCCTGTTCATAGGGACTTGCCTGTATGCCTACTACCAGGTTGAAGCTGGACAATTGCCTGCAGATCTTGCTGAAATGAACAAAGCTGACCAGGTATTTCCATATTTTATTGTACACCAGCTGCCTCAGGGGGTCACAGGAATCATAATCGCATCGATCTTTGCTGCCGGTATGAGCACCATTTCAACCAGTTTCAACAGTGCTGCTACCGTAATCCTTACTGATTTCGTTTCCCGGTTGTCCAAAAATCCGGTAACAGAAAAACAAAAGATGTGGGTGCTTTATCTAAGTACTTTTATTGTGGCTCTGGTGGGTATGGCTATAGGAATTGCCATGATCAATGTACGAAGTGCACTGGATGCCTGGTGGAAACTGGCGTCGGTTTTTAGCGGAGGTATGCTGGGATTGTTTTTACTGGGTGTATTTAGTCGTCAGAAAAATATTACCGGTGCTATTCTGGGAACGTTAGCAGGATTGGTGGTGATCATGTATCTTAGTTTGAAAGATTTTTTTTACGGACCTGAGCACCATGCAATTCAAATTCATACCTATCTTACTATTGTAATAGGAACGGTGGCCATTTTTCTGGTAGGTTTTACCATAGGACTGGTTTGGAAAAAAGGGAGTTTAATTGATCAAGTTAAAAACATTGAATAAGATCTTACGGAGTTTTACGGAAACCACAATTGATGCCGGTAAGATAGGCTTCCTGGTAGCAGCAATGGGTTTGATGATAATGCTCAATCAAATGAATCTGGCTGCACAATCAGCCAACCAATTCCAAATTCCTGAATTGACCGAAGTTGGTGAGTCGGGTTTGTTGAAGGCGGAGTTGATATATCCTTTGGAGCAGGGCCCTACACCACAATGTCATGCCTCTACCATTGTGCAAGTAGAAGATGGTTATCTGGCTGCCTGGTTCGGGGGCACCCATGAAAAACATAAGGATGTGGGTATCTGGACTTCAAGAAACTTTAATGGGGTATGGTCCTATCCGGTGGAAGTAGCTACCGGAGTACAGAGCGATACATTGAGGTATCCCTGCTGGAATCCGGTATTGTTCCAGCCAAAAGAAGGACCCCTGATGTTATTTTATAAGGTTGGACCCAGTCCATCGGAATGGTGGGGTATGTTAATCACCTCCACAGACCAGGGGCAAACCTGGTCTGCACCCAAAAAAATGGGAGAGAGTCAGCATGGTGACCTCCTGGGGCCTATTAAGAATAAGCCCATACAGTTAGAAGACGGCTTGATTATCAGTCCCACCAGCATTGAAATTGAAAAAGGGGAGCAAGAGTTCTGGAAAGTCTTTTTTGAAGTTTCAGGAGATAACGGGAAAACCTGGACCGCTACGGATTTTATTAATGACGGCATCGAATTCGATGCCATTCAGCCCAGTATATTGGTACACCCGGACCAAACACTACAGGTACTATGTCGCACCCGGCAGCAGGTCATTTCGCAGAGTTGGTCACAGGACAATGGCCAAACCTGGAGCAAAATGACTGCCACCAAACTTCCCAATCCCAATGCCGGAACCGATGCAATTACCCTGGCAGATGGCCGACATCTGTTGGTATACAATCACACCACTCGCAAAGGGGCATTTCCATCGGGGAGAAATATGTTGAATGTGGCAATTTCAGAGAATGGTGCTGATTGGAAACCGGTGATTACTCTGGAACGTCAGGAAGGTGAGTATTCATATCCCACCATAATACAGTCATCCGATGGGTTGGTGCACATTACCTACACCTATCAGAGGAAGACGGTGAAATATGCCGTTCTGGATCCCAGTTCTATCAACCACTAATAATTATTGGCTCATTCGTAATTTGTAATTCCTAATTACTCCACTTGTACCAGCCAGCCGCCATCTTCAAACCATTTCTTTTCCAGGGCCTCCAGTGCTCCCAAAAGCTGCAGAGAGTTCAAATAATTCTGCACCAGGTTCATAAACAGCGGGTCATCGGCGGGCAATGCCATACCAATAGGTTCGATGGTCAATGGTTGATTCAGGCTGGCTAAATTCGCTTCCGGGTATCTCATTTGGGTAATAGCACATACCGGATAATCCGCTACCAGGGCATCTACCTGATCATTTAGCAACATATCAACCGCCTGATCATAGTTATCCACCAGGGTCAGGTTGGTATTGGGAAGGTAGTTTTTCACAAAGACCTCACTGGTAGATCCACCAAGGGTTACCAGCTTCACATCAGTTTGATTAATGGCGTTGGCATCCTGGGCTTCAGACAGTTTGGTCGATCTGGTGAGAATGGATTTTCCTGATACCGTATAGGGACCTAGGAAGGCCACTTCCAGGTTGCGTTCAGGGGTGATGGTCATCCCAGACATTACCGCATCTATCTTACCAGATTTAAGGGACGGCAACAGTTCACTGAAAGGCATCTGTTCGATCTTGAGCTCTACCTTCATGGCCTGGGCCAGTAAGGTGGCAATTTCCACTTCATAGCCGATCAGATTACCCGATTTGGACATAACCGCAAATGGAGGTTGATTGCCAGTCATGCCAATTTTTATTTCCCCACTCTTTACAATTTTATCCAGGGTATTTTGCGCCTTGATGGCTGGTGTTGCCAGGAAAGTCACCATTAACAACACCTTTAAAAGATTAGTAATTTTCATGTGCTAAAGCGTTCAGGTTCAAAGAATTTCCTAATTGTGGAAAAAGATGTCAAAATCCTAATTTCTTAAACAGATTTTTCCCTGCAATTCGTTTGAGCGACCTCGTAGATTTCCACCGGTTGTTTTACATTTTTCAGATGATGTTGACCAATATGTTGAAAACCCAGGTTTTGATGGCTGATACAATGATTATAAACACCACCTGATACCCATGTTTTCTCGGGGTGGGCCAACTCCTGAATCCTAAAAGCAATATTTACCCCAATACCGTAAACATCGTATTCCATGAAAATAACTTTGTCCAGGTGAATCCCGATATGCAATCGGAAGTCACCTAAATTGCGAGCCATTTGCTGAATTCTTAGCGCACAATTTATAGCACCGGTGGCCGAATTAAAACTGGACAAAATACCGTCTCCCATCTCTTTTATCCAGGTCCCGTTGAATTGGCGGATGATGGGTTTTTGAATTTCCCTGTTTTTAGAAAGAACTCTTAGCGCATATGCTTCATCCTTCTCTATCATACTGGTGTATCCTACAATATCGGTAAACATAATAGCCACCAACTTCCTGGTATAAAGCTGGTGTTGAGGCTTGGTCCCGGTATAGCCAGGCCTGAAAGTTCGCACAGGCTTATGAATTTGCCAATTGGCACTGTGGTTTTGCGAGGTATCTTTTTTAAAGGTATACATATCAGGTTATCTTTTGGAATATTTCAACTTCATTGGTGTGGATGCTGTCCATTAGGTGACAATTAATTTGGATCGTTTGTATAGATGTGTGATTTGTCCCCCGGATATAACCTATCCCAATTGTGAGGTCCCGGTGGCAACACCGTACGGATTGCGGGTTTCAAGGTGGTACAAGGATGACCGCGCCTGGAGGTTATGGGTCAACCATCCGGGTTATGTCATCCTGGAGTGCTTGAGCACTGGTGTGAAAAGGGTGATTTGGTTGTTTAAGGATTTGACCGGTTAATTTCTTACAATGTTCCAGTTGCCCAATGGATAAATACGACAGGGCAAGGTTCCATTCTGAAACTATAAATACTTCCCCCTTCCGAAAGATCTTTGAAGATTAGTATAGCGGATTGATAATCCATGTTATTGAAATAAGCATTGGCCAGGAAATAACTGACTTCCGGTGTTCTCCGGGTAATCCGGCTCCAGTTATCAATAGCCACCCGATACTGTTGCTGCTGGTAGGCCTCAATACCTTTGGCCCAAAGCCTATCTTCCCCGCCCATGGTCCGGTCCGGCGCGGGTGGTGTTTGGTAGAATTTAAGAGCCAGCTGTTGGTGAGACAGGGTAGGGGACCGTTGAAAAAGTATAAAGTATACCCCAATGATCACCGCCACGCTGGCAGCGATTTTCCATGCTAATGACATTAGGTGAGACCGACCGGAGTCTTTTTCCTTGCCCCAATGCCTGAATTTGGAGGACAGATCGATTTCCACCTGCCGGTCAACTACATCCATAGCCAGGCGGCATTGATCAAATGCCAGTTTAAGTTCAGGATCAGAGGCCAGGTCCCGCTCAAAGTTTTTACGGTCACTTTCTGCAAGGTTGCCCCTTAGATATGTTTCCGCTCTTTCTATGTATTTCTGGTCCATAGGTATGGATGTTCGTGCTCAACCAAAAGCTCCCAAAGTTTTTTCCTACACTTGGTAAGGGTGTTGGAAGCGTTCTGAGCGTTTTTTAACCCCATTTGTACCGCAATTTCGTCCATGGAAAGCTGGTCCATGATAAAGTATTTCAGGTTCAGGATCTTCTGGCAGGAAGCACCTAATCTTTGCAATATCTCATCCAACAGCTGCCGGCTAAGGTTTGACTCATAGACGGTCAACGGGTCTTCCAGCTCCACCGGCTGGTGGAGTGCTTCATCAGCCATGGGAACCGTCCGACGTTTCTTTAACTCATTTCTCCACAGGTTGTAGCAGGTTTGATAGAAAAAACCCTTTATGGCACCTCCTCGATATTTGCCTTCGGTTAGTTGCTTGTCCAGCAGTTCCAGGCCATTTTGAAAGCAATCTTCTGCATCCTCCAAATTGCCGCTATTCTTCATAACTACTGCCCGTATTTGTCGTTTAAGATCAGGATCATCACCCAGTTTACCAAGAACCTTGTGGCGGTCGGGCTGGTTCCGCTGCAATAACAGACACCACTGGACCCTGGTCTGGTTTTGAAAGAAATCCAATAAGGATTTCTCGCTATACAGGGATCTCCTTATTTGTTTGTCCAGTTGAATGATACAGGCTTCAAAAACTGTTTCCTGGTGTTCATGATCTCCTCCCGCTTTAAAGACTATTTCAGCAGTTGTTTCCCGAAAATGCCGGTGGTGGAATAAGTACTTCAAGGTACTTTCCCGTTCCTTGCCTCCCCGGAGTATTGTATTGATGATCATTTGGTCGGATTGATGCTCCTTACTCATAAGTGTCAGATTGGAAGCGGATATAACGAAACAGGCTTACTTTTAAATTACAAAATATTCAGTTTGGAATCCGCTAAAACTTCCTTAACTTCATAAGAACAAGAAACAGCCTGATATACAGGCTTATACAGTGCCGACCGGGGACTTTGTTTGGTTATTGAGGTTATATAAGCCTGTGCTGCTACACATCTCTAAAAACCATAGCTATGAAAAAGTCCGGATTAAATCTTTCCCCTACTTTATTGTTTTTGCTGGTAACCTATCTCCTGGCATCCTGTTGTACGGATTGTCCTTTGGATGAAGACAAGTATGCCAAAAAAATCCCTAATCAGGTGGTTATTAAGTTTGACAGGGATTTGAAGGATACCACCTCGGTTACCACTACCATCAGTAATTTGAAGAAAAATGGTGCTAAGGAGGTGTACAAATGCATGTGTGGTTATGATTTGATTATGGCGGAGTATCCGGATGATGAAGATATAGATCTAGAGGCCCGTCTGGCATCGGCACAGGGTGATATAGATCAAAACGACCTGGGTCAGCCTGTTGGTACCGCATTTGTAAACTTGGAAATTACCATGGAACAGCCCGGACTTACGTTAGACGGTAAACATATCGTTAGAGAAAGACGCCAGGGGGCCGCGGATAGAATTGTTGCCATAATAGATAGTGGCATTGACCGGTCTCAGGAGCTTGGCCTAACCGATAACATTTGGATAAATGAAAGGGAAGATGAAGATGGCCAAGATAATGACGACAACTGCCTGTCAGATGATATCAATGGATTTGATTTCACCTTTGATCAAAGTGCAAACTCCAATATTAACGCCCATGGAACCATTGTTAGTAAGTTGATAGTCAATTCGGTGGGAAGTCCAAATGTCAAATTGATGGATCTGAAAATTTTTGATAAGGACGGCAATACCAGTTTATATCATGCAGTATGTGCCACCTTATATGCTAAGTCGAAAGGTGCACATATTATTAATATGAGTTGGGGTTATTATGCCAAAACTCCTTCAATACTTCATGTCGAAGCCTTAAATGATGTTTCCAGAACCATGGTAGTGGCTTCTGCTGGCAATAAGGGTTTGGATACCGATGTTTGTTTTCATTTTCCTTCCGGATTCAATTCCATGTTTTATGGTCTGAAAAATGTTATTGGGGTGGCGGCATTAGATGGCAATAACAACGCAAAGGCCAGCTATTCCAACTATGGATCTGGATCCATTCAGCTAGCAGCCCCTGGTAGTCATACTATACTGGCTCAAACTCTGGCGGCCACTTCATATGCTGCTCCGATAGTGACTGCCCAGGCATTGAGGCATATGATAAATAACCAAAATGCTACCCCTTATGAGGTAGCTCAATGTATGAAAACTGCTACTATCTCAGTGCCTAATCTCGAAGTGATATCCAAAGGAAAGTTGGACCCTGGTTCCATATGTCCTTGATTATCAGAATTGTATAGCTTTGAAAACCGCGATAAAGTTAATTGTTCTTACGTTGATTTTATTTGCTATTAGTGTTTCCGTCCTCAGTGGAAATATAATTGGCAATTACCAAAACCCTGGTCATCCTGATAAACAGAGACAGCTGGATGTGGTTGCTGCTCAAATTGATATTTGGTTTGGTGATTACAGTTTATCCTGGGAAGCGATATATGAGAAACTGGATTCCCTCCAAATGGAGACGGCAAAGAGAGCTGGTGAAAGATCACTTGCTGTAGCATATGTCATCCATAAAAAAGGAGTTGTACAGTATAATCTTGGTCGTGATGGAGACCTAAATGCTTTCCACAAGGCGATCCAATTGTATAAGGAAGCGATAGCCATTCGCGAACAGTTTGTTGAAAACAATCAAGAAGTACTACCGGACATTATTAACGGGATTAATAATGTGGCAGGATGTCATTTAAAGCTAAATGACCCATTTGCCGCTCTGAGTAATTTGTCTAAAGGTTTAAGTCTTGCTTATAACTACCAACACGAAAAATCTGTGGTTGACATCACACTGTATATGTATAACACCTCTGCGCGTTCCTACAGTGCCATTGGAGATTATGATAACGCCCTTAAATACTATGAATATACTATCAACTTTTCCAGTGAGTTTCAAGATTCCAGCTTAGCGGCCAAGATCGATGTATGGAAAATTAGGGCCTATAGTGAATTGGCCAGCGTACAGGCCAACTATTTAAATTCACCCGAGCAAGCCATTTTAAATCTTAACACGGCTAAAGATCTGTTGGAATTAAGATATCCAGCCAGGAAGGCTTTGCTGGCAGAGGTATATCATAACCTTGGAATTAGTTACCAGCGGTTGGAACGGTACCATCAGGCCATTGATTTTTATCATGGATCAGTAAGGATCAACAAAGAGTTGGATAATACCAGCATGCTTGCAGGCAACTATCTCAATCTGGGCGCTATTTATAATAGCAGGGATCAATTAGACAGTGCCTCCTGGTATGTCAGTCAGGCACAAGAGATTTATCAAAGCCTGGAACAGTATTACAATTTATCCCTGGTTTATGACAACCTGGCTGATATCGAATATAAAAAAGGGAACTACCTGCAAAGTGTTGAGCTGGATAACCAATCCATCGCTTACCTGGTCAATGATTTTACCCCCGCCACTATTTATGCTAACCCTTCAATTGACGCCGGCAATATTCCTGACAAGGAGGGTCTGTTGGTTTCCCTGGATTCGAAGGCCACTACCTTGCTGACACTATTTGAATTAACCGATAAAAGGGTATATCTGGATCATGCCTGTAGCACTTTCATTCTGGCTGATAAGCTAATAGGTTTGATGAGAAGTGATTTTATAGCTGATGCCTCTAAACTATCTCTGGGTAACAGGGCCAAAACAGTGTATGAACATGCTGTTTCAGCTTTATACCATTTATATGAAATAACAGGTAATGACTCGATTTTTACGCAGGCATTTAAACTTTCGGAAAACAGCAGGGCCGTTACCCTGTTGGACGCTGTGAGAAAAACCGGGGCCAGAAATAGTATTAGCAGTCAACTAATTGATAATGAAAGAATGATAAACCTTAAGGTAAATTATTTTGAGAAGCAACATGCCCTGAGCATCAGGGAAGAAACCAATGAGGGCATATCTGAAACTATTGATTCATTACTTCTGTACAGGAGGAAGCACGATTCGATCTTGAGCATTATCGAAAAGAAGTTTCCCAATTATTACGGTTTGATTTTCAATCAACAAACTGTAGCCCCGGATGTTATAACTGAATCGCTGGGGGAAAATCAGTTATTTATAGAATATTTCGTTGGGGATAGTAGTTTATTCATCTTCGCTATCGGTGCAGATACGTCAATAGTTATTAGAAGTCACTCTGTTGATTCGATTAGAGGTTGGAGTAGTCAGTTAAACCGGAGTATTATTTCTCAAGATCAAAGTTTCCTGCGTCCGGCCTATCAGCTATATCTGCATCTGATCCAGCCTATCGAACAGGTAAAGTCTCTGCCAGCCCAATTGATTATTGTCCCTGACGGTATCTTAAACCTGGTAAACTTCGAAACTCTTGTCACTACCTTTCCGGATAGCAACAGGGTTTATTTTCCTGATTTTAAGGACTTTTTATTATACAAGCATCAGATCAGCTATGCCTTTTCCGCCACTACCAAAACTGAATCTCAAATTCCGGCACGGTCTGTCAGCAGGGTATTATTGGCAATAGCACCATCTTTTCAAAACAGCTTCTCAATCCAGGACAATTTCTTTGACAAGTTGGAATGGAATATCTATGAGGTGGAGCAGATTGGCAAGTTGTTTTCCAATAGAAGTCTAATTAATGGTGATGCCACCAAACAGTCTTTCGCCAGGCTTGCTCCTGAGTTTGGACTTATCCATTTTGCCACTCATGCCAAAGCCGACGATAGTCAGGGTGATCTTTCTTTTATCGTATTTGGTGAGAACGAATCGGAAGTGCTCTATGCCAAAGACCTTTATACTCTGGATATCAACGCCGATGTGGTGGTGCTCAGTGCCTGCCAGACCAGCATTGGACCTTTGAGTAAAGGGGAGGGTATTATTAGCCTGGCCCGTGGTTTCATTTATGCAGGAGCCTCTTCGGTAGTTACCAGTCTTTGGAATGTCAGGGAAAGAACTAACAATAATATTATTCTGGAGTTTTACGACGGTCTGAAACATGGACTTTCCAAAGATCAGGCACTAAGGGAAGCCAAAATATCGTTCCTTCAGTCCCTGACTGCGGCAGACCAGCAGTTGGCACACCCTTATTTCTGGGGTCCTCTGATTTGTATCGGAAACCCGGACCCAATTGAAATTCAAGCCGGCAGTTGGCCAAAAGTCATACTGCTGCTCACCCTGATCATTGCTTTCTTATATTTTTTCAGAAACAGGCTTTTCTTATCTAAAAGGTAGCTCTGGCGCTACCTGAAGGTCATTTTCGTTATTTCTCCTTATTTTTTTTATTTCTTCCGGTAAGAAGGTGACTTTCTGCTCTATTAAATACAAACAGTAAGCAACAAAGTCATGAAAGTAGTCGAGAATCATAATCGGAGTTTATCGGTCAACAGGTGGAAAACGCCTCTAAGTAACTATGCCTGTGCCATACGGCCAATAGCCGCCATCATGGTGACTTCCATCCAGGGTTTCAGTAAAACTGCCGAACAAGATCAATCGGTGGCATTATCAATGCTGAACAACAGTTACAAGCTACAGGAATACTTTGCCCGGCAATACGGATATACCAGGATGGTAAAGCTCGGTGAGATGGTGCTGTTGGGTTTTAACTCCGTTGATCAGGCAGTCCAATGCGCTATAAAACTGGAACGAAGCGCCAGAAAAATGTTTAGCCATAAACTTAGTATTGGAATACACATGGGAGAGGTACGTTATGTTGATGGCGATTTGTTCGGCGGTCCGGTAAATATTGCGCAGGATGTTCAAAAAACTGCCAAGCCAGGTCAGATTTTATTGTCGGAATCAGCCGCCAAAAGCTTGAGCAGCGGCAAATTTAACATACAACCCCACGGAACCAGCGGGCCATTGGCGGTGCCGACTTTTAGACTTGATTCCAGGATGAACCCGGAGGTGCATTCCATTTGGAACTATAAGCTGGGAAATAATGCCAATGAGCAGGAAAGGTATTTTCGCAGTGCCATGTAATTGAAATAAAACCTTTACCGGGGGTAACCATTTGATCTGCGGTGCAATCAATTGTTAAAAAGCATTTGAAGCACTTAAGATCATGAAAAATATTACTACCACCGGGATTACGAACGCCATAGGGTTCATAATTGCTGCGACACTAATAATTTGTTGCTCCGAAGATCCCGCCACCTGTGAATTAAACAACTCCGGAACCGTTGAGTTTGAGAATACCCGGAATAATGGGGTGTTGCAGATTTTCTTTGATAAAAGCAGGATCTCTGTAAACGGCAGTGGGGATCTGAATATACCACCAGGGGAAAAAGCATCCTCAGACCTTCCTGTGGGAGAGCACAATATTAAAGTAAGATTGCTGATTTCAAATTGTAGTGGAAACCGTTGCCAGGTAAGCAGCTCTATGTTATCAGATTCTGATGAAGATATTTTTCAATGCCAACAGAGAACTTTTGCTTATTGATGAGTAGCTGATAAACCATATTCCGGAAATCAGAGATTTGTGGCATAAACCTGGCTCAGCGACCAGTAGGCATATAAATCATAGCCTTTCCATTTACCTTCGATTTCATTTTTCAATCTAAGCCAGGATTTTCGGCCAGCTTCCAGGGCCGCCTCCGGTTTATTTTTTATCAACTCAAATGCCCGGGCCGACATTAATTGCAGGTAGGGATTGTTGGAGTTTAGACCTTTGTTGAGGATACTTATGTACTGCAGGTGATTGAACATACAAAGGGTTTCGGCGGCAGTAATGGAAACCAGTGACTGAGATCCATTGGCTAGTGTGGCTAAGGGTTCAATCAGCATTGGTTCCAGTCTATCGCGGTATTGCAGTGCTACCATGGACCAATATTGAATTAGGGGGTGATCGTGCTGCAGGTAGCTGATCAGTTCATTAGCCTCAAGATCTTCGAAATACAACCTGTCTAGCAGGTCCAAAATCTTGCCTAAGGGGAATACGCTTTCATCTTTTAAGATTTGATAAGGGGTGGATCCTTTGGACACCTCATACATGTATGCCTCTGTAGCCAGACCACTGTCACGGGTTTTCAGGATTAATTCTTTGTTTTTGATCCTGAGATCAAGTAGTACCTGCCGGAACTCCGGATCGGCTGCCAGGTTTCGCGTTTCATACGGATCACTGGCGGTATGATAAAGCTCTTCAACTGGCCGTTTGGGCAGCCACATGGACTTCTGTGCAGAAGACATTTTGGGATTTTGGCGCAGAATCTGTCCATTGATCTGACTGATTTCAGATTGGTCTGAGTAATAGTTGGGTTGGATCAGTGGCCGGTGCGGCAGGTAGTTTCTGACATATCGATATTCCCCGGTTCGTACGGACCTGACCAGCTCATAGGCCTCATCGACCCGGTCGGAGGTGGCAAAAGCCAGTTCATTGGATTTGCTACTTTTTCCCAGGAAGGGGTGTCCCTGAATGAATTCCGGAATCTCCTGTCCCAACAGGCTCAGCATGGTTGGTGCAAAATCCACAAAGCTTATTATCTGATCATTGGTAGTACCAGGTGACAAACCCAATTGCTGCTGCCATGGTTCCGGTGCCACGATTATCAAAGGCACTTTGGTGCCGGAGTCATACACTGCCCGTTTTCCCCTGGGCATGCCCGTGCCGTGATCTGAATAGAAGAAGATTATGGTGTTGTCAGTTAAGCCATCTGCTTCCAGTTGTTGTAGCAAGGCGGCTATTTGCAGATCAACTATTTGTACATTATCGTAATAACGGGCCCACAGCTTTCTAATTTCCGGAGTATCGAATGAGTAGGGAGGGAGAGGCACCAGATCGGGGTCGGTTCTATTAATCCCTGGTAAATACTTCTCAAATCGTTTCTCGTATACACTATCGGTGCCAAAAATTTTGGATTGATGGGTAGTTTCGAAGTTGAATACCGCAAAAAATGGTTGTTCTGGGGGGCGGTTCTGCCAATGAGCAGTTTTACTCGATTCGTTCCAGACGTCTTCAATCTCGAAATTGTAGTCCTCTTTATAATTATTGGTGCAGTAATATCCCGCTTTTTTTAAGTATTTAGGGAACGGAACCACCGTTTCCGGTATGGTAGTTTCGGATCTGAGATTCTGGGTTCCCAGGGTGGTGGCAAATACTCCGGTAATGAGGCAGGACCGTGCTGGTGAA